>CAZKUM010000001.1:0-7823 GCA_964555955.1 uncultured Candidatus Saccharibacteria bacterium
AAACTTTCTTCAGTGCATTCCATTTCTTGAGTATAAAGAAAAGCGGCTTCAACATAAACTTCGTTTTTCTCTGCAGCCACTGAAAAAACATTTTCATGGCGGGGAGTGTTTCCCGAAACTAAATACTTTACATAAGAACCGACTCCGCCGTCAAAATAAAAAGCATAACTTATTTCTTTTCCTTTTTCTCTTTGATCTAAAAAAGAAATTCTTACCCCTTTTGTTAAATAAGCCTGCTGGCGCAAATGGGTTAAAATTCTTTTCGGATCGTATTTTATTTCTGCAAAGATTTGCGGATCTGCGTCAAAAGTTTGAGAAGTTCCCGTTCTCTTTGATTCGCCAACTTTTTTTACAGCTGATTTTGGCTCGCCTCTGAAATATTCTTGCTGATAAATTCCACCGTCTCTTTCAACTTGGGCAAGCATATAAGTTGATAAGGCGCACACTACTGAGACTCCAACGCCATGCAAACCTCCAGAAACTTTATAGGCGTCGCCGCCAAATTTTCCTCCAGCGTGCAAGGTAGTCATAACTGTTTCTAGGGCTGATTTTTTTGTATCTGCGTGTTTTTCAACTGGAATGCCCCTGCCGTCATCAGAAATTTTTACCCTATTATTTGGTAAAAGAATAACCTCAATATTTTTGGCATATCCTGCCATTGCTTCATCTAAAGAGTTATCAACCACTTCCCAAATTAAATGGTGCAAGCCGTCTAAACCAGTTGAACCTATATACATTCCAGGTCTTTTACGCACTGGTTCTAATCCCTTTAAAACATAAATATCTTTAGCAGTGTACTCGCCGTCTTTTCTGCCTTTTTTTGATTCTGGCTTTCCATCAAAATCTTTAACTTCTTTAACTTCTTCAATTTCTTTCTTCGCCTCAACTTTTTCTGGCTTCCCGCCCAAACTCGCCTTCTGGCGAGATTGTGACGGGCCCGCCACAATAGGCTTTGCCTTTTGGGCGGGTTTCTCGGCTTTCTTAATTGTCTTTTCTTCGCCTGGCTCTGCAGGCAAATCTTTTTCTTTGATGTTTAGTTTCATAATTATTTTATAATATCTATTTTTAAAAATTAGCGCAAAGCCGCATTTAAGTCTTGCGCAGTTTTTTCACGAATTTTTTCTTGTATTTTGTTTATTTCTTCATTGGTTAAAGTTCTTTCCGGCGAACAGTAAACTATGCGAAACGTATAGCTCTTTTTATCTTTTCCAAATTTTTTTTCATCTTCATATTCGTCAATAAGTTTTACTTCTTCAATCAAATTATCGGCAAAATCTCTTACAATTTCGTAATAATTATTCAAATTTATATTTTTATCAATAACAAAAGAAATGTCTCTTGAAGTTTCAGGATATTTGCTTACTTCTTTATATTTGCTGTTTATGTCTTTAAACTGACTAGTGATTCTTGAATCATCTGACCATAAAATTCTAATATCTGGAATTCCCATTTTTATCATTGCTAATCTGTCTCCAAAACCAAATGCCCAGCCATTATAAATTTCAGGATCCAGTCCAAAGTTTTTTAAAACTTGCGGATGCACAAGCCCCGCTCCGTTGACCTCCATCCATTCTCCATTAAATTTAATATCCATTTCCACAGAAGGGTCTGTAAAGGGAAAAGTATCAACTAAAAATTTGTATTCAATATCATTTCCAAAAATACTTTTTGCCATATCAATTTGCACTTCTTCTAAGTCCTTTTGCGTAATAATTTTTTTTGATTTTTTGCAAATATATAGTCCGTCAATTTGGTGAAACGCAGGAAAATGATGCTTATCAATTTCGTCTTTTCTAAAAACTATTCCCAAAGACAATGCCATTATTTCGCCCTCTTTTTCTAATTTACTTAAAATCTCCTTATCTTTTAAGTAAAATGACCACATAACAGTCATTTGCGTTCTTAAAACATGATTTTCGTCTACATAATATGTGTCGGTTTCTCTTCTGCTTGGATGATTTTTAGGCGTATTTAATAAGTCAAAGTTTTCTTCTACAGTAACTATTCTCGGGAAATCAACTAAATCAAAATTTTTAAATCTTGGTAATTTTAATATCTGGTCAAATAATATTTTTACCGGAGAATTTTCTTTTTTTGTGAGGTCTGGAAAATTTAAAAGCCTTTTTATTCTTTCTGATTTAATATCGTGACGCGCTTCTAAATCATTAATTAAAATAGCCTCGTTTGGGTCGTTTATTGCAATGTTTTTTGACATATATTGAGTAGCCTATATTCTTCTATTTTACCTCAAAATTAAGGGAAAAGCAAGCCTCAAACTGGGGATAATTTAAGCCTATTTTTCATTGACATATATAATAGAAAAAGATACAATAATAATCACTGAACGTTGACAAAATCCTTCACTCTAAATGTAAAGGAAGTAAAAATGACAAAACAACGCGAATATAATTGGTTTATTGAGCCCAGAGGAAATGTTGCGCACACAAACGAGGTAATATCAAACAATGTGGACTCAGAAAATGCTATGTCGGGTGTGCTTTGCGCAGATGGAAAAAAGCATAATCTTTGGCGGTGCCCGTCTGGACTAATTCTCTTCTTATGGAGAAGCCGTGTTGGGCTTAAAATCTCCTTTAAAGTATTCTGCCAAAGCGGCAAAAACGGAAAAATAAGAGATGTGACTCTTTTGTATAAAAATGATCGCGGATCCCCAAAAAGAAACAGACGCAAAAAAAAGGCAAAAGAACACGCTCGCGCGCTTAAGGCTTAAACTTAAAACGGCTTTGCTAAAAATAGCAAAACCGTTTTTTTATGCACACTACTTGCCAAAAATGCTAAAAATAAACTTAATAAATTCTTGTAAGGATGTAGCAAAAGAAGCAATAAAAACTGCCATAGACTTAATAATATTTGATAGTAAACTTGCTAAACTATATTTTGTCGTTGCTACCTGTGAAGGATAACTATTATAAAGCCCAAGAACTTCTGCTGAAGACAACGCCTTGTTATAAATTCTAACATCATCAATAGAACCGTCAAACCCATCTCTAACCGTAGTATCGGTACGATATCCTGCGCCAATAAATAAATACGGAAAGGCGGAATCTATTTTTCCTACCCAATTTCCACTACCCTTCCATACGCCATTTTTATAAAAATTGATTACGTTATCTTTAAAAGTCATTGTCCATAGATTCCAATTTAAATCAGAAGCGCCCGCTAAAGTTACAAACCCTCTACTTGTTGAGTCGCCAACGCGAGCTTCCATGTCTGCTCCTATTTGTCTTATAGCAAATCCATTTCTTCCAGTACTAACTGCAAATTTAGAAACAATAGATCCGTTAGTTGTTAAGTTGTTTGATTTTGCCCATGCAGACACAGTTATTTCTAATGGAGCTACAAGACTTACAGGCTTGCCCAAATATACTCTTTTTATATTAGTTTCATCGATACCGCCTGTAAACATTAATCCTTGGCCTGCTCTTCCTGCTACTATGCTCGGATTCCCTATAAGAGTGCCATTATTGCCACTGTTGCTTAAATCAGAAGCAGCGCCATCGTCAAAAGTGTAATATGCTATTAAAGCAGAAGCATTAGGCGTAATCGGGGTGGGCGGAGTTGTTACTGCTACAGAATTGGAAGTTGCTTGCGCGGCACTATTTTTAGCAGTTAATTTATATTCATATTGGCTTTCAGGAGTAAGACCAGTGTCAGAATAATTTGCTTTATCACCACCCACTGTTGCAATAGTTAACCACTGCGAGTCTGAAACCTTTTTTCTCTCAACAATATAACTAGTTGCATTTGAGTCAATTATCCACGTAAGATTTACTTCAGTAGAAGATATTGCTGCGGCCTTGAAGCTCGTTGGTATTTGAGGGGGCGCAATATCTTTATTAATAACCTTAATGTCATTTGCGATTTTTTTATTATAATTTGGATCACTGCTTACTGCAGGATTTATTGTTACATAATAGACTTGATCAAAATCAGCTACACTATCAGGAACACCCGTAACAGTAATAGTTTGGGGTATATTCCAATTTGTCTGATCAAAATTAACTGCTAAAGGCGATACGGTTCCTTCTTTTAAATTAGAACTGCTGAAACTTATAGATACGCCTGCAGACGGTTCAGTTGAAAGATAAATCTGGAATGCATCTGTTTTACCGCCTTCATTTGTATATAAAACACTTGGTCCTGAAATTACAATACCCGGGCTAGC
Organism: uncultured Candidatus Saccharibacteria bacterium; assembly: GCA_964555955.1. Taxonomy (GTDB): domain Bacteria; phylum Patescibacteriota; class Minisyncoccia; order Minisyncoccales; family Staskawiczbacteraceae; genus JBBTQL01. The sequence continues at coordinate 4,184 of CAZKUM010000001.1, forward strand.
GCCTTGAGTAGCTAAAGTATTATTTATTTCATTTATTTCCTGACTGCTTAATCCTATTGCATTGTCTTTAAACAATTTGAGATCAGAAGAATTTACTATCCCGTCAGCTGTAAAATCACCGCTTCGCCACCACATTCCGCTTTTTCCAAAATTAGCTTTAATAATTGCATAATCGCTGCTATTTACAACGCCGTCTGCAGTAGCATCACCAGGCATTAACAACGCTCTCATATGCGCGTCCCATTTTACGTTGCCAATTGTATTAATGTTGGGCAAACTACTCCAATACTTCGTGGCTGAATTTGGGCCAATCCATGCATTGGAAATAAAGATATCTCCGCCTTCTTCAACCCATGTTTTAAAAAGTTTATCATACAACTTTCCCATTCTAGGATCATTCTGGGCATCAAATTTTAGTTGATCGTTTGATGTGCCTCCTACCAAAGCTTGTCCGCCTTCATAAGCGACAAGAGGCAAGGCATATTTATTTGCAAGAGCCTTATGAGCTTTAAATCTTGACCTAACTTGCACCTCAACATAATTATTAAGAGCATTAAACAAACCATCCATTGTTTGGCCCGGCACGTCTGCGTCACTTGTGAGATGAATATATCCCGCCATGCTTAAAGCCCCCAAATAATCATTTAAATTGCTTCCATATTTTTGTTCTAGATAATTCAAAGATTGAGTTATAATCCATGGATTTGCTCCTTGTCCAGCTAAAACTACCTTAACCCTTGTTTTAAATTCATTTCCGTATTCTTTTTTAAAAATATCAGCTATTTTTTTTGTCTTATAAGCAACCTGTTGTTGTATGCGAGTAGGATAATCTGTGACTGGATCAGCGGTTAATTCATTATTTAATTTACTGGCGGCACTAACTCTTTTATATTGAGGAAAAGCATAATTCCAAACTTCGTTGCTGTATTCTATATAAGCTTTAAGAGAAGGGTCTAATTGGTCGTGAATTAATTTAGCAAGATTTTCAATGTAATTATCATCTGCTTGGTCTGGCACATTTATCCATATATCTCTCTTAGCGGCATTTCCTAAAGCAACCATAATTTCGTAAGATTGGCCAGATGACTGGCCGTCAGTTGGTTTGATTCTATCTGACCAATGAATATCGGTGCTTATATTTGTATTATTCCAATCCATAAAACGCAATATTTTAAATGGCCTCACTGTATTTAAATATTCATCGGTAAAAATTTGCCCTGGTTGATATCCTGGAGTTATTATCTGAATATTGCGTATTGGGTTATTTATTGTATTGCCGCTTATTCTAACAACCAAATAACTATTTTTTGAATTAATCACTATATCCGCTGTTGTTTTATTATTTATAGTTTGCCGATTCTTAATTTTTCCATCAAATCTTTCGTCTAAATCTATAAGTCCGCCACCTTCATAGCTTAGTTTATATGTACCTAAAGGATAATTATACATCTCTGTCATTGTAGACGCATTAGTTAACGGATATTTTTCACTATCATATTGAACATTTGGATCGGCCTGATACGGAACGGTGAACGAACCCCATGGCCTTAATAAATATTTTAAATCAACAAAAGGCATTGTTTGAGTCCAAGAATTTGGTCTGCCATTATTCATCCCCAACTTAACTGGCGAGGAATAATCCGTGAATGTTTTTATTACTTGAGGTTGAATAAATGTTGATACAATACTATCTGCTTGGCCGCCATTAGTAGCAACTGTCTGAGGGATAGCGGAAAACGTAACAAGAATTGTATGATTCGCTTGAATATTCTGAAAATTGTAAGTAGCGGCGACAGCAACGGATTTATTATCAACTAAAACACTAGATATTTGATAATTAGAGTTTGGCGTAATGGTAAAACTCTTGCTGACGTTGGCGCTAACAGTAATTGCGCCATTAGGGGTGATTGAGCCGCCAGCATTGGCTGTAGCATTAATTACAAAAGTAGACTGAATATTATTGGTGGTTGTACTGTTAATATTTACAGCGCTACCACCACCTCCTCCGCCGCCAACACTACCAGCGCTACCGCCAGACCCGCCAGTGGTTGTAACTGCTGTAAAACCAGAACCTGTCTGAGTAGGCGTACTTGTTGCCGCATTTTGGTTAAAAACTGTTAATTCGCTGTTTATCTTTGCAATAGTTGGCTGATCTAAAACGCCTGTAGGATTTAAAGAAAATTTATTTTGATATTTTATTAAAGCCAAAACAGTTGCCGGACCAAAAACAATGGTTTCGTATCCTGGCGAACCCCAACCAACAGATGCCACTTTTGTGTCTTCATTTTTATTTAAAAATATTTGCAGTTTTTTTACATTATCACCCTTCATCCCGCGGCTAAGCTGCGTGGTAAATAATTGAGTTGATTGCTGAGAAATAAAATTAATCGCATTAGATATTGATAAAACACTTAACTTTAATAATGTTTTTTGGTCTACTTGGCCTAAAGACGAACCTGGTGTTTCTAATTCTGTTCTGTATTTAGTTTGAAACTTAATAAGCGCCTGTTTAGTTGCAGGACCAAAGTGAATAGTTTCGTATCCTGGCGAACCCCAACCTGTAACAGCTACCATTGTATCTGGATCTGCGTTTAATACCCTTTGCATTACTAATACATCATTACTGTTTTCATTAAGTTTCATTTCTCTTGTAAATACATAAGCCTCTGGCTTGCTGGTTGCTAAAGGGCTTGATAACCCAGCTAAAGAAACCATAGAATTTTTACTTGCAAATTCTATTATTTGTCCCAAATTTAACGACACAAATGCAACCCCAGTTAATATAAGAGTCGTTACAAGTATGGTTAAAAATACAGATACATTAAATTGTTTCATGTTAATTTAGTAATTAAATTAAATTACTATATTATATCATAAAAAAAATTATATAAGCCTGGTGATTATAAAAATTAATAAAGCGCCTAAAATTGTAAGTCCCATAAGCTTGTATGAACTTTTTTCTGAATGGGCTTCAGGTAAAATATCTGACGCGCCAATGTATAATAAAAAGCCTGCAAAAAATCCAAGATATAAAACTAAAAAATGTGGCGAAACTGTAAAAAATAAAGTTGAAAGAGCTCCTAAAATAGGAGTTATGGCATCTAAATATAAAAATGCTTTTGATTTTTTATCGGAATTTTTATTAGACAACATTAAGGTTACGGTGTTCATTCCATCTGTAAAGTCGTGCGATATAACTGCTATAGCCACCAAAATTCCAATAGCTGAATTAATCTGAAAGCCAAGCCCAATGCCAATTCCATCCATAAAACTGTGGCCGGCTAAAGCCAAAGCAGAAACAACGCCAATGCGCGGATGCTTATGGCCAATACAATTTTCTTCATGGCAGTGTTGTATTAAAATACTTTTTTCTAAAATATGAAAAATTAAAAATCCTAAAACCAAAGCTATCATCGGTTCAATAGGATCAAAATTATGTATTTTTACCTGCTCAATAATTTCTGGAAAAATATCAAAGCTCACAACGCCAAGCAAAACACCGGCGGCAAATGCCATTATGTAATGAATTTTGCTTTTGTTTTTTATGGCAAAAATACCTCCTAAAAAAGTAGAGACAAAAGTAAGCAAAGCAAAAATAATTGCTACAAAGCACTTTCAATTTTCATAAAAATGAATTATT
>CAZKUM010000001.1:7833-27435 GCA_964555955.1 uncultured Candidatus Saccharibacteria bacterium
CTACAAAGTTCATATTTTAAAAATAAATTAAAATTCCCAACACTCCGTGAATTATGGCTAATAATATAGATACAAAAGCCATAATCATATGCCATTTAAAAGGAATTTTTCCTATTCCTTTTATAATCATTACACCCATTGTTGCGGTTACTAAAAAAGACAACAAAGTAATAATGCCAAAATACATTATTACTGGCTTTCCAAAAATTAAAAAATAAGTAATATTTTGCAACATTGTTTTTTATTCTGCTTTGCCATTTATGCAGAAATAATAATTTTTTAATTTATACTTAGAGAAAATCGGGCAAGCTCCGCATATACAACCCTTTTGCGACAAGCCGCATTGTGTTTTGCCGTTTGCGCAATATAAAAAATCCTTATCGCCGTTCATGCATTGATTTTTTGACGGACATGATTTGCAAATGCATTTATCTGAATTTTCTTTTATATTTTCTACCATAAATTATTTTTTAATAATTTTATTAATTTGCATTGTATTCATTTTTCCAATCCGAGCCTTTTATTTTTTTTACTAAATTAGCGGCAGTTATTATATTTTTTGCCAACAATTCTGTTTCTTTATAATGGCAATCGCTTAAAACAGCTGGTTTGTCTTTATATAAAGAAAAACATACAGATGACATAGCATACATATTAGAAAATGGCGGGAATAACATTCCAAAATGATTCAGCGCCATAAACAAATTGCTTATTGCCATAGACGCGCCCTCTTCGTGCCCAGTTGCAATTACCCCGGCCACTTTGCCAGAAAACCTTCTAAAAAATCCGCTGCCCGGAATATTATCGTCTGCAGCCAATTCAATAAACTTCATATGCTTTATATTAAGTTCTTTATCTTTTGGCGCTTCTATATTAGCTGGCGCCAGACTGCCGTCTAAACTTATGCACCTGTCAATAAAACCCGCCATTAAAGTTGATATTTTAAAATTATTTACTGGAGTAGCAAAAATAATTGCATCAGCAGACAATGCTTTATCATACAATATATTTGTCATGTCGTCCCCTTGCTCTTTCCCCTTTGGGTAGCAAGAGCAATAAAAATGACATTGAGTGTTTACAGTAGAATAGCACGCTTTGCAGTGCTGAATATTATATTTTCTTAAAGGCAAAAGTTCTGTTTCGGCCCCAAGCTCTTTGCAATGCTCCAAACATTTTTCAAGCAAACTTTCTGAATTAGATTTTTCTTGCGCCATATCATTAACATCTCTTGCAGAGCCAGAAACACCCAGCACTTTTATTTTTTTGCTTTTATTTTTTTCTCTTTGCAAAACCTCATTAATGGTTTCTTTCTGTATTTGTTTAAATCTGTCTAAAGTTTTTTGGTCAACTTCAAGAATATTTAATAATTCTTTGTCAGTATATTTTTTCATTTATTTAAAATAAATTTAAAATTTTTAATTATTATTCGGCGACTGGCAAGGTAAAGCTGAATGTTGATCCTTTACCCTCTCCCTCGCTCTCGTAGCGCAACTTTCCGCCATTGCTTTCAATAATAATTCTACATATAAACAAGCCAAGTCCAGAGCCATCAGGATGAGTAAGCACTGCTTTTTTAGCGCGGTAAAACTTCTGAGCCATTTTTTCTTTATCTTCTTTTGAAAAACCAATTCCAGTATCTTTAATATTAACTTTAAGATACGCATTATCTGCAATTAATTCATAACTAACAGTGATTAAACCTTGACTGGTGTATAAAATAGCATTTTCTAAAAGATTATAAATTACGTTATTTATTTTTTTAATATCGCACATAACTTGAGGCACAGAAAAATTTGGCTTTTCAATTACAATATCTATTTTTTTATTGCCGGTTATAAAGAGTATTTTTTTATTATCTTCTACTACCTCTTTTACTGCGGCGCTAATATCGCTTTTTACAATAACTGGCGTAAATTCGCCGTCTAATCGAAATGCGCTCCAAAAATATTCCACCACATGGTTCATTCTTCTTAACGCCGCCCCCCAATATTCCATTCCTTCTTTTAAAGTAAGTGATTTATCTTTTACCATAGAATATGCATTATTCATAATAGAAAGAGGAGTGTTTAATTGGTGGTTGGCAATTCTTAAAAATTCACTTTTTACTTTAAGCGCCTCCTCCAGCGATTTATTCTTTTCTTCAATATTTAAATTAGCTTTTTTTAGTTCTTCGGTTCTGGCTTGGACCTTTTCTTCAAGAGTGGCATAAAATTCGTTAAGTTTATCGGCCATAGCTATAAAAGAAGATGTAAGTTGGCCAACTTCATCAGTAGAATTAATTGCATAAATTGAACCAAGGCTAGTAAAATCTCCTACCGCAATTTTACCGGCTCCTATGCGCAGGTATTCAATTTCAGTATATAAATAATTAGAAATTTGATAAGCAATATAAATGCCTGCGCTTAAAAATAATAATGTTAATATAATCATTATCCCTTGAAAAAGCCCAACTGCCCAATGCAATGCCGCCTCTAATGTTTGAGTAAAATTAACTTCAAGCATTGTTAAACGATTATTAACGGCAACTATTTGATTTAAAGTATCTGTAATTTTATCAGCAGGAGCATTTATAAGAACCTCTTGATGCATTTTACTTCCCAATAAAAATATTTCTTCGTTTGCTAGCTCAATATTTTTCCATTCATCAAGCACAATTTCAACAAAGCCAATAGACTGGGTATATTTTAATAAATATGCGGTAAAACGAACGTCTTCTGAATTCATTCCGGCGATAGTAAGAGCACTGTCGGTTATGCGAAAATCTGTTTTTGGTTTTAAAATTTCTAATCTTGCTATTTTGTAAAATTGGGTAACATTTATTGTTGAAATAAATTTTTCATAATCTTGATCGCTGCGGGTATAGGCATATTTATTTAAATAAATCACGGCGTCTTTTTGCAATTTAGCCAAAGAATTGTTTACTCCCGAGGCAGTTTGCAAAAGAGAAATAAAAATAAATCCAAAATAACCAGCCATCAACAAAAATAAAATAGCAAAAGAAAACACCGAGCTAATGATGGCTAACTTTTTTGAAATGGATATATTTTTTATAAACTTATTCATATAATATTACGGCTGTTTTGGAATTATATAAATAGCAACTATATAAACCAACAATCCAGGGAAAACTCCAGTAAATACAACAAAAATCAGCCATAAAACCCTAATTAATGTAGGGTCAACGTCAAAATATTCTCCTATTCCGCCAATTATGCCTGCAAAAATTTTATTTGTGTTGCTTCTGTAAAGTTTTTTCATATTTTTTATTTTATTAATAATTCAAGCAATTTATATATTATACCACAAACAAAATTGTGTAAAAAGCGGTTTTATTTTCAATATTGCTATTAAAAAAGAATCGCTTTTACGATCCTTTTTTAATATTTATGATAATATTTTTAACACCCCTACTGAATGCGTTCGGGAGTATTTTCACTATGATTTACTTTCTAAAAATCTACTGTTTTATTGTATTAAATAAATAAGCGAATAGCCAAACAGTCAAAAGAGCCGCTACATTCCATACAATCAATCCGGAAATAAAATACCCCAGGCCAAAATATCCAGACACGAAATTTACATCGGCATGCATGGCATAACGCATAGTCATTACTCTAACTGGAGGGTACGCTGCTACTCCAAAATAACAAATAGCATAAATAATGCTTATCCAGGCAGAAGTAACTTTTAACAAATGTTTTATATTAATCATTTTTTTTAAAAATTAATTTCTTATTTTTTATTCGACCATCTTAATCATACTAAAAAACCGCCTCAATTAAAAGACGATTTATTTTGCGCGGGCAGGGGGAGGTATATTTAGAGATATACTGAGCGCGGGTGACGGGATTTGAACCCGTGATCTCGTCCGTGACAGGGACGCGCGATAAACCAGGCTACGCTACACCCGCATTTTTATAAACTTTTCGATTTGTGTGCTGGCGACAGGGATCGACCCTGTGACCTTGCGCTTATGAAACGCATGCTACTGCCACTGAGCTACGCCAGCCGATTTTGGCTTTGTATAAATTTTATTTTCTTTTCTCTAGACCATCCTTTTATCTGCCTTTCCCTTTTCAGCGCCTCACTCCTATCGTTACATTTTTCTGAAAATAAAATTTTAATTGGTTTATGCGAAGAAGTATATTTTCCGCCAGATCCCATACTATGTCTTTTAAATCTACTCTGTAAATCATTTGTACAACCCGTGTATAAACTTTTGTCTTCGCATTCAAGTATATATACGCACCACATAATTTATTGAACGCCCTTCGGCAAGCTCAGGGCACTTCTCCTCGCTTTTTATCAATGGCCTTGTGATGACCAAAATAACAAACGAATCTAAAGTGCCTGCACTGAGCGAGCGAAGCGAGTCGAAGTGTTGGGCCTCCCCGAATTGCACGGGGGTCTGAAGCTTATGAGACTTCCGAGGTACTACTCCTCCAAGGCCCTATGTCATATAATACAAAATTATTCTAACACAAAAAAAATGCAGAATCAAGTTTTATTGGTTTTTAAATATTTCTAAAAAGGCTTTTGTAGGCACTTGAACTGTGCCTTTTCCTTTCATTAATTTTTTGCCCTTTTTTTGTTTTTCTAAAAGTTTCTTTTTGCGGGTAATGTCGCCACCGTATAAATATCCTGTAACATCTTTTCTTACTGCTTTAATTGTTTCTCTGGCTAAAACTTTTCCCGAAACAACCGCCTGTAAAGCAACCGAAAACTGCTCTGGATCTAAAACTTCTTTCAACTTTTCAACAACAAATTTGCCCTCGCGGTATGCTTCATTTTCTTGCACAATTTTAGACAAAGCCTCTTCTTTTTTACCTGCTATCCAAATTTCCATTTTTACCAAATTTCCTTTTTTCAATCCTGCCATTTTATAATTCATTGAGGCATACCCTTGGCTAACACTTTTTATTTTGTCATAAAGCCCAGTGATAACTCCCCTTAAAGGAACTTCGTAAATTATAATTGCCCTTTCTGCAGAAAGATATTGGGTGTCAACATAACTGCCATTTAAATTTTTTAAAATTTCCATTAACTTGCCTAAGTATGCAGAAGGAGTAATTACCTCAAGCAAAACCCACGGCTCTTGCGCTTCTTTAATTTTTGAAACTTCGGGCCAATCGGAAGCCGAATAAATAAATTGTTCTTCGCCTTTTTGGTTTATAATTTTAAAAACAACCGACGGCGTTGAAATTACCAAATTTAAATTAAATTCTCTGCGTAATCTTTCTGCCACAATTTCAACGTGCAAAGTTCCTAAAAAACCAACCATAAAACCTCTGCCTAAAGCCTCCTTGGTTTCTGGCTCGTAAGTTAAAGCCGGGTCATTTAATTTTAATTTTGACAGAGCGTCTTTTAACACATCAAAATCGTCTGGATTTTCTGGATAAAAACTGGCAAAAACCATTGGCTTTGGCTCGTGATAACCTGGCAAAGGAATAACTTGTAACTTGTAACTTGTAACTTGTAACTTCGTTATGGTGTCTCCTGCCCTCACTTTTCCCGGCTCTTTAATTCCGGTTGCAATATATCCAATTTCGCCAGCATAAAGTTTGTTTTGCTGAGACCTGCCAGGATTAAAATAACCCAGCTCTTTTATTTCAGCCTGAGTATTTGTTGCAAAAAGTTTAATTTTTTGATTGCTTTCAATTTCGCCGTCAACAACGCGAATAAAAGCAATTACACCTTTAAAAGAATCGTAATCAGAATCAAAAATTAAAGCGCGAAAAGGTTTTTCTATATTTTCTTTTTTTGGAGGCGCAATTCTTTCTATTACAGCTTTTAAAACTTCTTCAACATTTTCGCCGGTTTTTGCAGAAACTTTTAAAATTTCTTTTTCATCAATTTTCAAAAGGTTAACCAATTCTTCAACAACCTCTTGTACATTTGCCCCAGGTAAATCAATTTTATTTATAACTGGAATAATTGTTAAGTTTTGAGCTTTTGCTAATTCTAGGTTTGCCAAAGTTTGCGCCTGAATTCCCTGCCCGGCGTCAACCAGCAAAATTGTTCCCTCAACAGCAGCCAAAGAACGCGAAACTTCGTAAGTAAAATCAACGTGGCCAGGAGTGTCAACTAAGTTTAAAATATAGTTGCCTGCCCTGAGTGAAGTCGAAGGGTTGCCCCAATAATTATAATTCATGCGGATAGATTTAAGTTTTATTGTAATTCCCTTTTCTCTTTCTAAATCCATTGAATCTAAAAACTGCGGCTTCATTTTTTTTGATTCAATAGTGTGCGTCAAATCTAAAAGCCGGTCAGCCAATGTAGACTTTCCATGGTCAATATGCGCAATAATAGAAAAATTTCTAATGTTATCCATGAAGATATTCTACCCCAAAACAGCCTAAAATTAAATAGCTCAGACACGTCTGAGCTATTTCTTATTATTTGCTGTAATATACCTTTCTGCCAATTTTTTTACTTTTTTTATAATTTTAAATTTTTGTAAAAATTTTGGGAATCAAAATAATTAGTCGAGGTATCTATTACTACATTTGTTCCACTTAAACTAGAAACATAAATCTGCTTCGCGTTAGTGGGAATAGTATTCTCAATAATATGTTTTTGTTCTTCTATTTTTTCTTTACAATCATTACAATATTTTTCTGTAAAACAATAAAGAGTACCAACAACAGCAATCGGGACAAAACAACCGCACATAATACATTTTAAATTTTTATCCATAACTTTTATTTATCAATTAATTTTAATACTTTCTCATTTTCGGGGCAACTATCTTGCCATAGTTGCCCCATGGCCTCCAAGTTAGCGTCGCGACTTATCTTCGTACTCGTTCAGCTTTCCCAATCGTCCAGTTACCACAAACGATTTAGTCCTCAAGTGGTCCTTGGAATTATTAAACCATTGCTATTGAAGCGTTGAAAGCAAATTTTTTGACTAATGCTATAGATTTTTTCGCATTCTCAAGTGATGTATATCCCTCGCTCCAACAAATTATTTCTCCATTTGCTGATTTCAAGTGCCAATAATATAATTTGTCCGTACCGACAAAAATTTGAAATTTCATAGAATTTATGTTTTTTATGTTTTTTAATTTACTTCGACTTTAAAAACCAAAGCACGACCATTTCGGTCGTGCTTTTTAAGACAAGTTAAAATTTACATGACCGAAGGTTGTGTAGTTTGATTACAAAAAATGCTCTTTGAATTAAACCTCCGTTTTGATTTATTTTTTCACTTTCTATTTTAACTTAACAAAAAAGCGGGTCAAGCCCCACTTTAAAGCTAAAATCTGTGGATAACTAAGAAACGCCTGTATTTTACGCTAATTTTTTAATTTCCTCAATAAAATCTTTTAAAAGTAGAGTACTTAGAACAATCTCATTGTTTTTTAACTTGATAATCGTTTCATAAAGACTTAGTTTCTTTTTTTTCTTTGCATTCTCTGATATAACCCAAACAACGCCATCAAAAATAGCTATTCTAATTATATTCCTTTTTTTATCTTTATTTTTAATAAACGAAATCCCCTCCCTAAAACTTTTGTCTTGTGTACCTCCAGTTGTAGTTATGAGTTTAGTTTCGGCTAAAATAAATTTGTCCTTTATTCTCAAAACAGCATCCAAGCCTTTTTGCCCGCTATATCCTAACTCCTCTTTCGCAAAATTAGCAAGAGATGTGTCTCCACCCTCCAATATAGCTATCTCTTTATTTTTTAAAAAATTTTCCTTTTGTAAAACTGGGTATCCAATTTTGTAAAGCCAACTTCTAAACATCTGTCCTACTTGCCGAGATGGAGATTTGGGCCTACTAGCACCTAACATTAATTCATTCAAACCTAATTTATATAATCTATTACCTATACGACTCACTGTTTTGGGATTTCTATTTATCGCTTCTTTGTCTTTCCGTAAGAAACCTATATATGGGTCGTCTATTGGAAATCTTTCGAGTTTCAACAACTCAGATATTAATTTTTTAGTATTTTTATTGTTAAATAAATCGGTTATTTTTTCTTTCTCTTTTGGGTCGATACTTCTTATTAAAGATAAATTAACAGGATATATTCCCGTTAATTTATCTAAATACCCCTTTGATCTAGCTAACTCTATACTTTTTTCAACCCATTTATTCATATTTTATTAGGAAAATAGTAATTTTTGTTCCCTATTATAACTATTTTTATTTAAATATATATAATTTAAAAACTTATAAGTCAAATCGAATGAAATTCTTTTTCTGTTATTATCTCTAAAATTTGTTAAGAAAAATGAAAAATATTTATTTCTTTCCTGGTTTAACTCTTTATTAAAAGAGTCCATTAATTCTATTTGCTCTTTTATGGGTAATTCTTTTTTAAAAATTAGATGCGCCATATTGCGAGAAGTATCTTTCCCGACAAGGCCAGAAACGCCGTATTCTCTAATATCCTCAAGTTGAATCTTTTTACCGTTTTTGCTATCTATAGCTCTTAAAAATAAGACGTTCTTTTCAATTAATTCTTTAAAATTTTGACTTACTGGAAGGAGATTTTTTTCTTTGATGTTTTGAAAGGCTAACTCAACCTTGTGCTCACCAGATTCTAGATAATCTTCTGTGAGGCGGAAAATACCCAAATAATTTTTAGTATTTTTAATTCTATTTATAAACTCTCCTCCGAACTGCCAATTATATCTTCTTTCTATCGTCAAATAAATATCTTTCTCTTCGGGAAATAAAGTGGCTGGAATTTTATTTAAATCTGACAGATTTATTTTCTTTTTAAAATAGAAAGCAATGACATTATAAGTTGTGTCTTCAAAAACTTGCTCAGAAAAAATATTTAATTTTATTATTTCGAACTTATTAAAAAATAAATTCCTTATTCTCTGCGAATTTTCAGCACAGAGAAAGTTTAAGGGAACTATTATGATACCTTCTTCGCAATCTAAAATTGACGAAATAGAAACTTGATAAAGGTCTTCAAATATTGCATTTTTATCAGAAAAATATTTTTCTTTTATTTCCTTATTTGCTTTATTTTTATGCAGATACGGAGGGTTAGTCAAAAGAAAACCATATTTTCCAGGATTTTTTATGCTATCGTTTAAAAAAACTTTTTTGTTGTCCACATATCTCGCGTCTATATCGAACCCCACTATTTTTTTTGCGTGATTTTTTCTCGCCCACTTTATTAAGTCGCTATTCCCCGCAAAGGGATCTGTTATTTCTTTAGTTTTTACAAAAGAGGAAAAATTACTCAGGATATAATCTGAATTTTTCGTAAAAAATTGACCGTTTTGTTTTTTATCTATCATGTCTCTTTTATATATTTTACCCCTTCCTCAGTTTTTTCTCAATATGCAAGAAAAAAGCCTTAAAAAGGCTGCTTTAAATAGCTCAGACAGGTCTGAACTATTTTTTGGTGTTTAAAAAGCCGGTTTGGGCAATAATATAATCTCGTAAATGCTTTACTTCCTCGATCTTCATAATATAAGCTATTAAAAGATAAATTAAAAGGCCGGAAATACCAACAACCGCTGTTTGGAAAAATAAAATTAAAAGCGTGCTGCTGCCAAAATAACCGCCAAAAACTTGCCTTATGCCGTAGGCTGAAAGAGTTGCTAAAATTGCGGCAAACAAAACTTTGCCAAAAAATACAAAAAGATTTTTAAATTTAATTTCTTTTATTTTTATTTTCAAGAAAAACAAAAGTAAAATAATTTGAAAAATTGCGTCAATTGAAATTGCCAGAGGTAAACCTAAAACTTCTGCATTTTGCACCCGGTCAATTCTTAAAAAAGAAAGTGTAAAATTTGAAAAATAATTATCGTATGCTAATAGCCTTACAAAAAGAAAAGCTAATGCCGGCAAAACAGCAATGCTAAAAATGCTAACTGTGGCCGGTATCCATGTATTTTTAATTGCATAAAAAGTTTTAGAAACCAAATATATCAACCCTTGGGCAAAAAGCGAAATCATAAAAATTCCAAAACAAGCTGCGGTTAACTTTGTGGCCGGCCAGTCAAACAGGCCAGCCCCAAAAACAACTCTTACTAAATGCGCTCTTAAAATATAAGCCAAACCAGAGGCTGGAATTATTAAAAATAAAATTTGGCGGAAAGAAGAGTAAAATTTTTCAAGAAAATCTTTTTTATCTCCCTTTGAAATTGCCAAAGACAATGCCGGAAAAACGGCGGTTGCAAAAGGAATGGCAATTAATCCAATTATTGGAGCAGCTAAATCGTTTGCCAAGCTAAAAACCGTAACAGATCCTGCAACAAGAAGCGAACCAATAGCAGTTACAATAATTAAATTAATTTGTGTGGCAGTCAACCCTATTGCCCTTGGTATGGTTAATTTTAAAGTTAGTAAAAAATCTTTATCTAAAAAATTAAATATTTTTTTAAAGCGAAAACCAATTTTAAATAAAGCCGGCAATTGTATTAAAAGATGCATTACAGCTCCTAAAATAATTCCCCAGGCTAAACCCTTAATTCCCATAATCGGCACAAAAAATAAAATGCCAATTATACTTCCTAAATTATAAAGTATTGGCGAAATTGAAGTTATTAAAAAGCGTTTAAAAACCATTAGCACAGCTGAAATCATATTACTGGCCCCCATTAAAATCGGGCTTAAAAACATTATGCGGGTCAGCAAAACTGTTGTTTCTTTTTTACTGGCAGAAAATCCAGGAGCAATTAAAGAAACTAACTGAGGCGTAAAAATAAACAAAATTAGGCAAATAATAATTAAAAAAAATAAAAATAAATTTAAAAGGTTGGCAAAATAAGAAAATGCCTTTTCTTTGTCTTTAACTAAATTCTGCGTAAAAATTGGAATTACTGCCACGCTTATGGCCCCCATCATTAAAACCATTGCAACAAAATCTGGTATGCGAAAAGCAGTATAATAAATATCTAAAGTATTCCCTGCTCCGAATGTTGAAGTTAATAATCTGTCGCGCAATAAACCCAAAAGAAAACTTAAAAAAGACGCAATAGAAATAATCAAAGCCGCCGCAGTTATTTTTTCTGTGGCATGATTTGATATTTTTTTGAAAAGGCGGTCTATCATAAAAAATTATTAATTAACCTCTCTTAATATTCCTATTGGCGTGCATTCGTCTGTTTGGCCTAGAGGATTATCTTTTAAAACTTTAACAAGCAATTTTTTATCAACTAAAAAAGTTGCTCCTAAAATATTTACCCCAAAATCATTAGCATCAATAATTGCCACCTCTGCATTTATTTTTTTAGCGATATTTTCAGCCACCTTATTGGCGTTTATAGGACCTTTTGAAACATAGGTATTATATGGCGGTATAGCGTATGGAACAGCCCCATCTATGGCTCTGGCGCCAGAACCCGCAATAACATAGAATATGCCCTTTATACCCAAAAGCTTGCCTATAGCCCCAAAAAACGCTGCCAAAATCATTCTAAGCACGCCTACCTCTTCTAGGGCTAATTGCATGGTTTCTGGGCTTCCAAGCCCAATTCCAATTGGCGTTTTTGTAACATATTTTGATAAAAACTTTGCTAATTTTGAGGCCTTAATTTCTTTTATAGGATAAGACCTTCCCTGAGTTATAGCAACAGCTTTTTCTGAAATAAAAACAATGTCTTTTGGTTCAAGATATTTTTTTGCATATTCTTCTATAATTAAAGAAATATCTTTATCTTCTGGCGTAATCAACCTTGTTTTTACAGGATACCTTGCAAACTTTCTGAGCCCTGAGATTTGCGAAGGGTAACGTATCTCAATTATTAAATTTTTTCCGTTGTTAGCTTGTAATTCCATTTATAAAATTTAAAATTAATATTTAACTTTAATCTATTTTTGTCTTTTTTAAAAGCCTTGACATATATTTTAATAATTGTTAATATAAAATTGTTCCAGCAAGACGAGTGATTGCTCTTTTCCGATTTATCGGAAGAGGGAGGAAAGTCCGAACACCCATTGTTCCGTTTTACGGAACTCTAAAAAAATAGCGGCTAACAGCCGTCTCCGCCTACAGCTACGCAGTTGCGGGTGGACGAGGTGCGAACAGTGACGCGCTAATCTGAAAAGATTGCGGCCCCTTTTGGGGTAATTCTGCAGTAATGCAGAAGTGAAACGGTTAAATCCTTATTGGGCGCAAGAACAAACCCCTCAATAAGCTCAGGGTAAAGCCTGGAAAATTCATTTATGGATTTTAAAACTTGTTGACGGAGCAAAGTAGTTCGCTTGACCCTAACAGTAATGTTAAGGGCAGACAGATAATCACATAAAACAAAATTCGGCTTACGGTTTTGCTGGAACAACAAAAAACCCCGTTTAACGGGGCTTTTTGTTTACAATTTTAAAATACCAAAATTAGCAGCACTTGCAACCTTTGCCAAATAATTTTGTTAAACCTATAACTATTAAAAGCACTGGCCAGATTATATCTACTGTGGAGGCGCTTAATATGTTCCACTGTAAAAGTAAAAATGCCAAACCTATTAAAGCTATGCACGAAGGCACAATTTTATGATGCGGACATTTGCACATATCTTCCATAATTTTAAATAAATTTTAATTATTAATTATTTATGGACCTTTATTAATTTATTGTACCATAATTTTAAAATAATGGTTTAGCCCCCATTTGCTGGTCTAAAGCTTCGTTCACCAACCTGTCTGCTTCACTATTTCTTTCGCGGGGAATGTGTTTAAATTTTATTGATTTAAAATCCATTTTCAAATTCCAAATTTCTATAAAAAATTGTTGTATTTTAGGGTCTGACAATTTATATTCTCCATTTAATTGTTTTACAACCAGCTCAGAATCAGACCTTAGTTCAACATCTGAGTTTTCAGCAATAGCTTTTCCAAAAAATGCCTTAAACTTTTTTAATGCAAAAATAATTGCATTATATTCAGCATCGTTGTTTGTTAAATTATCTCCCAAATATTCTCCGTATTTTTTTATTGGCTGTTCTTTTTCGTTGCAAAAAACAACTCCTATTGCTGCTTTTCCAGGGTTGCCCCTAGAACCTCCATCTGTATAAATTATTATTTTTTTCATTTAAAATAGTTAAAAATATTTAATAATGCCGCGCTGGCAGAAACTAAAATTGGGCTGTCGTTTATTTCTTGCGTTGTTTCTATAAAAGCAATCGGGTCAACCCTTGAACTTCCCACTCTCATTGAAAAATGAAGATGAGGAGCCGTAGAATAACCTGTATCGCCAGATAATCCTATAATTTGGCCGCGGCGAACCATTTGGCCAGCAGAAACTTTGAACTCCTCTAAATGAAGATATAAAGAAAATATATCTAGGCCATGGTCTATAATAACGGTTTTGCCGTAATTAGACAAATTTAAAACCGCAACAACTTTTCCGTCATTCACAGAATAAATTTCTGTTTTTTTAGGAGCTTTTAAGTCAACTCCAAGGTGCTGAATTCTATATTTGGCAAATTTAATAAATTTACCAAATGAAAATCCTTTTTTTTCAACACTATTTAATGGATAGGAAAAAGGGGCTGTAAAATAGGGTTCTTTGGTAAAATTGCTTAAAATCTTTTTTAAAGACGGATTGTCGTTTTTTATTATATTATTAACGGCTTTTTCTTGCGTGTATCCTTTTTGCTTAAGATCTGGAGATGTGGCTGCTGGAGCCAGCGAAAAATCAGCTTCTGCCACTTTAATTTCTTTTGTTATTTTTTGTTCTCCGCTAAAATCTATATTAATTTTATAGTCGCCCGGCTTTTGATCGGCGTCAATTCCCAAAAAAGATATCCATTCTTTTAAGTTTCCTGCCTGCAATGGCAAACTTTTTTTATAAAAAACTAATTTTTCGTCAAAATTTGAACCAACAAAATTTCCTGCTACGTTATCTGATTCACTTTTAATTTTTATAAAAACCGTGTCTCCTTGTTTTGGGTTTTCTTTTGAAATATAAACATTGGCTGGTTCTTTATAAAAGAACAAAAAAAATAATATCAACAAGCATAAAATAATTAGCCCTAAAACTAAAAATAAAAAACCTTTAAATTTCTTTTTTGCTCGCGCTGAGCCTGCCGAAGCGTTTTTCTTCTGCCTCTTTTTTTTATTCTTTTTTAAAGTAGTCACTTAGGCATTGTTTAAATTTTTCTAGGTTTTCATTTTCTACGCGAAAGCCCGATGCCTGCGCGTGCCCGCCATAAGTCAGCAAAAAATCAGCGCAGGTTTTCATTGCATCAACCGAATTTGTTTCTTTTGGATTTCTTACAGATCCGCAAGAGTCTTTGTCCATTTTTTTAAAAATAAAAGCAGGCTTTTCATATTTTTGCGAAATTATTGAGGCCACAGCCCCAGCTAAAGTTAATTTCCACGAAGGATCCCCTTCAAAAATAATATTTTCTTCATGTTTTCCTGAAATTCTTCTTTCTACTTCTTGCACTATGTTTTTAATTTTGTGTTGTTTTTCTTGAGTTTTATTTAATAAATCTTGCACTAAATTTTTACATTTTTCTTCTGAAAAAGATGTTAAAAGAAAATACGAATCGTTTTTATAGTTTATAGTTTCTGCGGCGTTTAAAGCTGAAATAACTTTTTGCAAACCATTATCAAAAATAGCGCCTTTTCCCAAAATATCAAAAAAGGCCTGAAAAGCAGGCCTAAAAGTATTTTTAAGGGATCTTAATCCTTCTTCTATAATAATTTTATTATCATCAATTACCGGCACCATATCGGCTATTGTTCCTAATGCGGCCAATTCCAAAAAACTGTTTCTTAGGCTTTTTGAAATTTTATCTCCTAAAATTTCTTCGCAAAGCTTAAAAGTAATTCCAACGTTTGCCAATCCCTTAAACGGATAATCATCATCTTTATGCTTTGGGTCAACTATAATAGAAACATCGGGAATTCCGTCTAAAGTTTCATGGTGGTCAACAATTATTATTTCAAACCCCATTTTTTTTGCAACTTCCGCTTCCTTAACGTTTCCAATGCCAAGGTCTAATGTAATAAAAAGAGCTGGTACTTTATTTTTTAAAAGATTTAATGCATTTAAATTAATTCCGTATCCGTCGGTTTCCCTGTCGGGAAAAAAAACAGAGTCCACTTTGCCTCCTAAACTTTTAATAGCCTCTTCTAAAATGACAACCGATGAAATTCCGTCTAGATCAGAGTCGCCATATAAAATTATCCGTTCATTGTTTTGAACGGCTTTTTTTATCCTCTCTGCGGCTTTTTCTAAATTCTTAATCTTTTTATGCATAATTTAAAATTTTTAATTCAAGGCATTATTAAGCGCCTTTAATCCTGGCAATTCCTCACCTGAAAGATATGCCATCATTGCGCCTCCTCCGGTAGAAACATGTGAAAACTTTTTAATTAAGCCGTGTTTTGCAACAAATTCAACTGTTTCTCCTCCTCCTATTACCGAAAACGCCCCGCTTTCTATTATGGATTCTGCTATTGCCAATGTTCCTTTGGCATATTTTTCTTCTTCAAATTTTCCAAAAGGCCCGTTCCATAATACTGTTTTTGATTGCAATATTTTTTCTTTAAATAATTTTATTGTTTCTTCGTCAATATCCAGCGCGTTTAAAGAATCAAGAGGAGCTACTATTTTTTTTGGAAAATCAAATTCTATTTTCTTTTCCATAACTTCTTTTTTAATCAGGCCGCTGATAATAATAAAATCTGCAACTTTGGAAATGTTATTTATAAATTTTGATTTTGTTTCTACTTTTGTGCCGCCCACTATTGCTGCCATTGGCTTTTTGGGATTTTCTAAAACTTTATTCAAGTTTTCAATTTCTTTTTCCAATAAAAATCCAGCGCAAGATGGTAAATATTTTGGAACCAAAGAAACAGAAGCATGGTTTCTATGGCAAACCGAAAAAGCGTCATTAATATAAATATCTCCTAATTTTGACAATTCTTTTGCAAACTCCAAATCTGCTTGCCCTGAGCCTGTCGAATGGGTTTCTTCTTTATGAAATCTTAAATTTTCAAGCAGTAAAACTTCTCCTTCTTTTAAATTTTTAGACAGCTCTTCTGCGTCCTTGCCTATGCAATCAGGACTTTTAATTATATTGATATTTAAAAGTTTTTCAAGGGTTTTTTGGACATTGTCTAATTTTAAAATTTCTATAATTTTTCCGTTTGGCTCGTCCAAATGGCTCATTAAAATTATCTTTGCGTTATTTTCAACTAAATATCTAATAGTAGGCAAAATTTCTTTAATTCTAAAATCATCTAAAATATTTCCATTATTATCTATGGGAACATTAAAATCACACCGTACCAGCGCCCTTTTGCCTGTAATATTAAAATCTTTAATTGTTTTCATTTTAAAATTTAATTGTTTGACCCGGCTTAATTATTCTTTTATTTTTATCATCATCTTCCCTGCCCACATTCGCCTCCTCGCCTAAAGCTTCGGCATCATTGCGAGCAGGCGGCGAAATTGTGGCGGGTTGGGCTTTTGCCTGCCTGCCGGCAGGCAGGTCGGGTTCTTCAAGCGACTCTTCTAAGGCTTTTCTTAATTCATCTAAATTAATTTCTTTTCTTTTTACCTGCCTGCCGGCAGGCAGGCCTGCACTGCCACCTGCCTGTCCGGTAGGCAGGCCTGCACTACCAGCCTGATGGGTTTTTTCTTCTGTATTATTTTTATGGATATTAAATGATATATTTTCAACTTTTTTTTCTTGGCCTTCGCTCTTTAACTTCTTTAAACAAGATTTGCAATAAACCGGCCTTCCTTTTCCCGGCTGAAAAATAACTTTTGTAGGCTTGCCACAGTTAGAACAAATAGCGTCATAAAGGGTTTGATTTTCTGCGTGAGTTTGCGCATTTGGATTGTTGCTTTTTACAGGATTAAAATTTTTAAAAGAATCATTAGGTTTTACAGGTTTTTTAAAATCTTCTGCAACTTCTTGATCTTCACCAAAACCTGACCATCTTGAAATTTTGTCTTCAACTATTTCTTTTTTAACTCCGTATCTTTCCCTGCTCGCTTTGCTTATTTTTTCTTTGTTTGAATTTTCTAAAGGTGTTGGCGGAGGAAGCGTATGGGCAGAAAAAGGATGGCCCGACACCCCGTCGATCATCAGTTTTAAATAAATATTATATTTTGGCAGGTTTACCAAATCTTCAGCAGTAAATTGAGGGCTAAATTCCCTTTCTAAAAATTCGGCGTCTTCGGCTCCCACGCGGAACACAGCCAAAGTTCCTACGTTTCCAAAAACAGCGTCTCTTACTTCTTCTTCCATTTGCGCAATATACTGATGCCCCAAAGTAATATTCAGTCTGTATTTTCTGGCTTCAGATAATATATTGGCAAAAGACTCTGTGGCAAAATTTTGAAACTCATCGACATATAAATAAAAATCTTTTCTTTCTTCTTCTGGCACATCTACTCTCGACATAGCTGCCAATTGTAGTTTGGTAATTAACAATGCTCCAATAAGCCTTGAATTATCTTCGCCTATTCTTCCTTTTGATAAATCCATAATAAATATTTTTTGCTTATCCATAATATCTCTCATATCAATAGTAGATTTTGTCTGGCCAATAATATTTCTTATTAAAGGGTTAGAAATAAACTGCCCAACTTTGTTTTGAATGGCGGCCGTAGCTTCTATTTCGTAACGCTGGGTATATCTGGCATATTCTGTAAGCCAAAAAGATTTTACAATTGGATCTGTAATTTTTGAAACCACTTTTTCTCTGTATTCAGGGTCAGCCAGCATTCTATTTACTCCCAAAAGCGTTGAATCGGGGTATTCCAAAAGCGCCAAAATAGAATTATTTAAAATATATTCCATGCGGGCAGACCAAACATCAGGCCATACTTTTTTAAAAACGCCCATTAAGCCCCCAGCCACTAAATGCCTAAATCTAAAATCAACTTTTTCCATAACATTAAAAGCAATAGGATAATCCAAGTCAGCCGGGTTAAAATAAACCACGTCATTTACCCTGTTTGAGGGCACAAAATCTAAAAGTTTTTCAGCGCCTTCGCCGTGCGGATCAACATAAGCTATGCCGTTTCCTTTTTGTATATCTTGAATTGCCATGTTTTCCATTAAGTTTGATTTTCCCATACCGGTTTTTCCAATGCAATAAAAATGGCGCCGCCTGTCGTCGGTTTTTATTCCAAACTTTTTTCTTTCATTTCTAAATGATGTTAACCCAAAAAAATTTATCTCGTCCATACTTTAATTTTTAATTATTCAACCGGAAGGTTAGAAGGCGGACCGCCTTTTTTTGATTCAACTTTACCCATAGAAGGAGCCACCATACCTGAAACTCTTAATGGAAAATGATATAAAGTGGCCAACTCTTCTGTGCTTAGAATAGGAACAAGTCTTCTTCTGTCTGGAAAAAACGGAGGAAACCTAAAAACAGCATTTCTAAACATTTTTCTTGCCCTTAAAAAAGCTCTTCTTTTTCTCCAAATATAATGAACTTTTGGCCTAGTATCGCTACTAAAGCTAAAGTTATTCAAATTATTAATTCCAAAATGCGCCATATAAGACCTCATAAGTACTCTATTGGGCGAAACCCAATTTTCTCTTTTTGCAACATAAACGCCTCTTATAGTTGTTTTAAAAACAGGTTTTTTTAATTTGTTTTCAACTTCTGTAATAATTTCTCTTTCACCTGGAGTTAAAACCATTTCTCTTTCACCTGATTCTTCTTTTGCAGATGAAATCCACGAATATTTAGCGCCTTCGCCAGATCCTTCTTTTTTAGGACCCATAATTACATCGCTTACAATAGAACCTAATTCTTCAAAAAGCGTTGGCTCTTTTTTTTCTGGCCTTTTTGACAGTTTATTTATTATTTTTTCACCTTCTTTTTTCCAATCTGGCTCGTCATAATCTCCAGCTGGGCCTGTGATAAATTGCACCCAATAATGTTCACCTGGCCCCAACTTTGACATTAATTCTAATAAAGAAATTATAGGGTCTATTCTCTTTTCTTCAGCAGAAATTTTTTCACCTTGCGGTTCAAAAAACTTTTCGTATGTTTTTATTGGAAAAATATCATCTTTTCTTAATTCCCAATCCTCTCCGTACATATCCCAGTCTTCATTGGGAATATTTTGGGGTACAAGTTTTGTATAATCTGAAACTTCTTTAATTTCTAAGTCGGGGTAATGCGAATAAAGAGCAGTTTCAATAGTTGGCACGTGTTGTTTTAAAAATCTTAAATAAAAATGAATTTTTCCTTCAATACTTGCCAGCTCAAAAGAGTACCAATAAGGAATATATGGCAATTCTCCGTCACACCACTTTTCTCTCCAATTTGCTTTGTCCATTAGAGACCAAACAACTGAAAACACATCTTCCATTGCTTTAACCGGCGTCAAGGCTTCTTTTTGCGGAGTTACTTCTAACACTACCCACTTTTGTTTAGCATAATCAACATCCCAGCCAATCCACCATAAATAAAGAGTTTTCAATTGCATTGAAAGAAGCAGAGGAGCAAAAAGCCACCACCAAACCCTTAAAAATGGAACCCAAAAAATAATGAGCATAATAATTACCCACCAAAACGGATCCCAAACAATTTTTTTTACCCAATCTAGCCAAAAAAATACTGGTTTAATGTTTACAGCCATAACTACAACAAAACAAATTTAGGCAAATATTCAATTAAAATATAAATTATTGATATTAT
>CAZKUM010000001.1:27445-50141 GCA_964555955.1 uncultured Candidatus Saccharibacteria bacterium
TAGACAAATTCTCTCAAAGCTTTCTGAAAGCCAAATTATTGATATTATCAAAAAACCTATGGCAAAAAATTCAAAAGTAAAAATTAAAGGCACAACAACAAAAGTGGTTTTTTTAAGATGCCAATAATAAATTAACGAAAAAAATACGACATAAAAAAGCGCAGTCGCAATAAACAAAGCAATAAGAAGTATATAAAAAATATCCATAAAATATTATCTATTTTATAATTATAACTTAATAAAAACTTGCAGGCAATATGCCCGCCTGCCAGCAGGCAGGCAACAAAAAACCGCCTTTCGACGGTTTTTTTAATTATGCTGTTTGAGTTTTTCTTAAAAAATAATTTCCGCTAAGATCTTTATCAAAATGCTTTTTGTTGTTTAAATTCATCAACACTGTGTTTTTAGCAACAAACCTTTGAGAAAGAACCTGCTTTACAATCTCGTCTTTATTTTGCGCCTCTTTCTTTTCTGATAAAACTTTAACAATTACATCTTTAATGGTTCCAGGATAATATCCCCACTCGCCTAAAGCATAAGTTCCTCTGCCAACCAACACAAATCTTTGGTCTTTAATTAGTTCGTTGTGAACTGTTTGAGGATATGTCTTTTTTTCTGGCTGGTTATATCCAAGCTTATCAATAAGCAGGGCAACCTCTGTAAAGTGAAGAGGTTTTCCATGCTTTTTAAAAACTAAAAATGCTTTGTCTTTTACTCCCCTTGGTTTTATTTCAGCCCATTCGGCCAATCCTATTTTTCCGTCTCTGTTTTCTTTTATTCTTTTTGAAATTTCTAAATAAGATGCCAATGTTCCCTGTGGAAAATTATTATCTGCAGTAAATTTAACAAAAAAATCTTTTTTTAATAAAGGGTTTCCCTGCTTTGCAAGATTTAAAGCCAACGAATCTAATGATTCTTTAACTTTTATTTTTGGGTTTTCTATTGTTGACCAAAAAGAATAAAAATCTTTTTTCTCGCTAACCCTTGAAAACTGTTTTCCCAAAGTTAACAAAAACAAAACATAAGGCTTTGAGGCTTTGCCTCCCAATTCTTCTAAAACAACGTCTTCTTTTTTAAAGCCTCCGTTATCTTTAAAGTAAGAAACAAGCTCTTTAAAAACTTTATCTAAAGTTTCTTTATTTTGCTTTTTAACAAAGGTAAAACCAGCCTCCTCTATTTGGCGGACCCTTTCCCTTGTAATACCCAAGTCTTTTCCAATTGACTCTAATGTTTCTGGCGAGCCGGTTTTTACTCCAAACCTGCGGTCAAAAATATCCTTAGTCTTTTGCGAAAGGCCTTTGGTGAATTTTGAATATAATTGCGAATAATTAAGTTTTTCCATAATAATTGTTCTATTTAATTAGTTTACCATATATAATTATTCGTGTCAATACCCTACCTTCTTTCATCCCATTTTCTCCAGCTCACTAGTAAAGGGCTTGCAATAAATATAGAAGAATAAGCCCCCGAAGTTACTCCTATTATTAATGCCAAAGAAAAAGATTTGAGGGTTTCTCCTCCAAAAAAGAAAAGCGAAAACATCACCAACAAAACAGTGGCTACAGTACTGACAGATCTGCCTATTGTTTGGTTCAAGCTCCAGTCAACAATTTCGTCAAATTGCCCCATTCCCTTTCTTAAAATATTCTCTCTAATCCTGTCAAAAATAACAATTGGGTCGTGCACAGAAAACCCTAAAATAGTTAACAAAGCAGCTATTATAGGAATTGTTATTTCAACATTATAAAGCTTGCCTAAAACAGAAAAAACTCCCAATGGAATTAAAATATCGTGAAAAAGAGCGATTAAAGAAGTAATGCTATATTTCCAAGAAGCAACCGGCCTTGATACCTTTCTAAAAGCAAAAGCTATATATATAGTTATTGCTAATAAAGCTAAAGCTATTGCCAATTCTGTTTTATTTTTAAGCTCTTGGCCTATAGAAGGACCAATATATTGAAAGCTTTTTTCGTCGGTTTTTGATAATTTATTAAGCTTTAAAAGTATCTGCTGATGGGTTGCCTCATCAATTCCTTTAAACTGCAATAATGCGCTATTGGCCCCAGTAGGTTGGATAATAATTTCACCTAAATTAAAATTAGACAAGTTTTCTTTTATTAATTCGTTAGACGGTCTTTTTTCAAAACTAACCTCCATATTGCTTCCGCCGGTAAACTCAATGCCAAATTTTAAGCCAAACATAATTAAAGAAGCAACAGCCGCAATAATTAAAATTCCAGAAACAATATAATAAACCGTAGAATATTTAGTAAATTGAAAATTCATATAATTATAATAGCCATTTTAATTTTTCTAACTTTGGGCCAACAAAAACCATTAATAAAATTCTTGTTATAAAAATAGCTGAAAACAAGCTTACAACAATACCCAAGCTCAAGGTGAATGCAAACCCTTTAATAAACGATGTTGCAAAAATAAATAAAATTGCGCAAACAATTAAAGAGTTAAAGTTGCTGTCTCTTATTGAAGGCCATGCCCGGGCGAATCCTTCGTTAATTGCTGATGGTAAATCTTTGCCAGATTTTATTTCTTCTTTCATTCTGGCAAAAATTAAAATATTGGCGTCAACTGCCATTCCTATAGATAAAACAAATCCGCCTATTCCAGCCAATGTTAAAGTAATAGGAATTAATTTGAATAAAGCGAGCGTTATAGCAACATAAACCAATAAAGCTACTGAGGCTAAAAGCCCTGGCAACCTATAAATTATTATCATAAATAAAACCACTGCCAGAAGCCCGTAAATGCCAGCCCATAAAGATTTTTGTAAAGAAACCGACCCCAAAGTAGGACCTACTGTTTCTTGTGAAATTGGTGTGCCAATTTTTACAGGCAAAGCGCCAGAATTTAATCTTCTAACAATATCATTAGCTGTTTTTGCGCTCATGTCTCCGGTGATTACTGCTTTTCCTCCTGTTATTTTATCTTGAACAATAGGCGCATATAAATCGCTGTTATCAATTTTACCGTCGCCTGTAGTGTCAATAATAGATGCGCCGTCTAAATAAATAGCCAATGGTTTTTTAATGTTGCGCGAGGTAACCTGCTCAAATATTTTTGCTCCATCGTCATTAAACTGAAGCTGTATTTGAGGCTTATAAGTTGTTTGGTCAAAAATAACCGTAGCTGATTTTAAATATTTTCCAGTTAATTCGGTTGGCTTAAAATACGGATTTTGCAAAGCCAGCTGCCAATCTTTTACTTTTGTTGGATCTTGGCCTTTTTCTTGAGCAGACTGCACTTCTTTTATTTTTTCTATAATAGGCGCGCTTTCTTCTTGTGTTTTTTGCTCGTCAAATTCTAAATAAGGAGTTTGGCCTATCATATTTATTGCCTGCTCAACATTTGTAACTCCAGGCAACTCAACAACCAGCCTGTCTTGGCCCTGAATTTGCACAACTGGTTCTGAAACGCCAAACATGTTAACCCTTCTTTCAATAACATCTCTCAAACCCTGCATTGCTCCCGATTTATCTTGAACCGTGCTTAAATCTGCCTGATAAACTAGGTTAACTCCGCCTTGCAAATCAAGCCCTAAAACATAAGGCCTTTCCCAAAAATGCGGCAATGTCCAGGAAAATTTTTGGTTTAAAAAATCAACTGATTTATTAAAATAATTTGGATATGAAAAAATCCCGGCGAGAACTGCCAAAATTAAAACTCCAATAAAAATATAATATTTTTGTTGCATTTATTAGATGTTATAAATTAGTTATTGTAAGTTAATTAAGTATTATATCTCTGCTATGTAAAATAGTCAATCGCTAAACAAAAAAGCTCTGGGCAGTAATGGCAACTGCGAAGAGCCTGGGTAAAAGCCGGACGCGACAAACATTACGTTGCATCAAGCTCAACGTCGTCGATTAACACCTCCCGATCGGGAGAGGATGTTTCGAGTAGTAGTAGCTTTGACCAGTCAACATTAACGGCGTGGTCGGCCCCTTTTTCCGCTTCGCGCTGGCACTTAATGCAAAGTGTGGCAGAGGGTAATGCTTTAAGGCGTATCAGTGGAATTTCCACTTTGCAATTCTCGCAAACGCCGTATTTTCCCGTCTGCATCGTCTCCAAAGCGTTTTCGATGCGGGCAAGTTCACAGCTTTCAGCTTCGGCAAGCCCAAAGCTTATTTCACTACCAAGCAAGCCCGAATCAACTGGTTTATCAACAGGCGTGGCATGAGGCGTTTCCAACAAACTCAAATCGCCGGCAAAAACTCTGCGCAAAGCATTGCGCCTTTTAACCAGCTCGGCGCGTAAACGAGATATTACCTCTCTGCGATTCATAAAAAGTCTCCTTACGCATGCGGTTAACCTGAAAAGAACAACTATTTTAGTTTAATACTTTACCAAATTTCGTCAATATACACAAAGACCGCCTGCCGCTGTTTTTTATAATTTTTCTAAAATTTTGAGCTCTAATTTTTCGGTTGCCGTGTCGTAAACCGCAAAAGTCGGCTTATAAAATTGTCCGGCTACTTCTCCTGGATTAACTAACAAACATTCTTTATTTTCTCCTCCCCCGCCTTCGCTAACCTGCCTGCCGGCAAGGCAGGAGCTACGGCGGGCAAGGCATGGTTTATGGGTGTGTCCGTAAAAAACTAAGTCGTATTTATTACTTTCAGATAATTTTTTTGCGTGTTCTGGTTTATGCGTTATTGCGATAAATTTGTTATCAATTTTAATTTCTAAAACCTTTTCTTCAATTTTTACGTGAGCCTCGCCCGTTTGGCTACGGCCAAGGGGTATTTTATTATATTCTTCAACAAAAATTTTAAAATCTCTATCCATATTTCCCAAAACCCCAAAAAACTTTCCATTAAAATCTGCTAATGATTCTTTTAAACTTTCTACATCTCCAATATCTCCACAATGTAAAATCGTGCCAATATTTTCTCTATTCACCCACGCAACAATCTTTTTAAAATTCGCTACATTTCCGTGTGTATCTGAAACAATTGCAATTTTCATAAATTATTTTCCAGCAACGCAGTTGTTAAAAATATTTACTTGATTATTATATGTCGCAATAATTTGTTTTACCTGCGAGGCCAGCGAGTTATATTGCGCAACCAGTTGATTGTAGTCGTTAATCATTTGGTTATAAACTTCAGACCTTGGATTTGTATTATCAATTTCTGTTCTTTTTTGGTCTATCTGCAAAGACAAATTATCCAACTGAATTTTTCCTGAATCAATTTCGTTTTTTAAAGTATTATCTATTTGGCTACAACTTGATAACGGAAGCCCAAACTCCTGCACGCCAATCCAAACAATTTCTCCCTTGTAAGTGCCTTTAATTATTGCCACTCCAATTTCTGAATATCTATTATTTAAAATATTTGCCCTGTGCCCAGGACTATTCATCCACGCCTGCACTAATTCTTTTTCTGAAGTAAAGTTTCCCAAAATTAAATTTTCGCCTGCAACAATATAATTATATCCGTAATTCTGCACCAATTTTCCAGGGTCAATGCCAGAAAGTGAAATATGCTCAAAGTATTGGTTTTTAAACATATCGTTTGCTTTGGCTGCAGCCGCTTCGTCAAGTTTTGCGTTTTCAGTTAGAACCTTTAAGTTTCCACCTGCCTCGCCGGTAGGCGGGTTTTCCTGCCTTTGAAAATTTGTTTCTGCAATAATTTTACTTTTTAATAAAACAACC
The DNA here is from genome assembly GCA_964555955.1 of uncultured Candidatus Saccharibacteria bacterium. Lineage (GTDB taxonomy): Bacteria > Patescibacteriota > Minisyncoccia > Minisyncoccales > Staskawiczbacteraceae > JBBTQL01. Next base: position 33,123 of record CAZKUM010000001.1, read on the forward strand.
TGCTTTTCAGGGCCAATAACTCTTAAAGGCGGCGGGGTTAATAATTCTTTTCCAACTTCAGAAAGGGTTGACCCAATATCTGTTTTCTGAAAATCTTGAACCTGCTTATTAAAATTATTATAAAATTTTATAACATCGTCTTTAAAATACGCGCCAGCTGCAAAAGCCGCGATTATTAAAACAAAAATTATTATTTTTTTAAATTTTCCCATGGCATTTTTTAAACTTTTTACCTGAACCGCACCAGCATGGATCGTTACGACCGATTTCTTTTTTGCCTAATTCGATTGCTTGCGATTGCGGTATTCGTTTTTGTTGAACCTGCAAACCTGCTTTAAAAATGTTTTCAGCAATATTGGCGTCAATTTCCTGCAAGAGCCGCTGGAACATTCTGTGCCCCTCGTTTTTATATTCAATTAAAGGGTCTTGGCCGCCATAAGCTCTTAACCTAACAGAATCGCGCAAATGCTCCATATCCGAAAGATGGCTCTGCCAAAAAGTATCTAAAACTTTTAAACTGATAAATTTTTCAACCTGGCGCATATCTGCCTCGCCAATTTCTTTTTCTTTTTTATTGTAGTTTTCTTCTGAAAATCCTGCCTTTTTTATAATTTCTAAAATTTGCGGTTTTAAATTTGAACTTTTAAATTTATCTAATATTTCTGTTCTTTTTTTGTAAATAATTTCTCTGTGCTTGTTCATTACGTCGTCATATTCTAACAAGTGATGCCTGGCGTCAAAATTAAAACCTTCTATTTTTCCTTGGGCCGATTCTAAAGCCCCTGAAATAATACTCGCCTGGATTGGCTCGTCTTCTGGCACATTTAAAGCTGTCATTAAATTTTTAATTCTGTCGCCGCCAAAAATTCTCATTAAGTCGTCTTCCAAAGAAACAAAAAATTGTGAAGAACCCGGATCTCCCTGCCTGCCAGACCTTCCTCTTAATTGGTCGTCAATTCTTCTTGCCTCGTGGCGTTCTGTTCCCATAACATGAAGACCGCCTAATTTTTTAACTTCTTCTGCCTCTTCTAAATTTACCGGATTTCCTCCAAGAATTATGTCAACGCCACGACCCGCCATATTTGTGGCAATAGTTACAGCTCCTTTTTTTCCTGCTTGGGCAATAATTTCTCCTTCTTTTTCGTGATTTTTAGCGTTTAAAATTTGGTGAGAAATTCCCTGAATTTCTAATACTTTTCCTAAATATTCATTTTTTTCAACAGACCTTGTTCCAACTAAAACAGGCTGGCCTTTTTCGTGAAGCTCTTTAATTTCTTTTGCCACTGCCATAAATTTTCCACTTTCTGTTTTATAAACCTTGTCCGCTAAATCCTGCCTTTGCATAGGTTTATTTGTTGGAACAACAACAACTTCTAATTTATAAACTTTGTCTAATTCTTCAGCCGAAGTTAAAGCGGTTCCTGTCATTCCTGATATTTTTTTATAAAGACGAAAATAATTTTGAAAAGTAATAGTGGCAAAAGTTACAGATTCTGGTTTTACTTCAACACCCTCTTTTGCTTCTACTGCTTGATGCAAGCCACCTGACCATCGTCTGCCAGGCAAAATTCTGCCTGTAAACTCGTCAATAATTAAAATTTCACCGCTTTTCACAACATAATCGCGGTCTTTTAAAAATAAAGTTTTTGCTCTTAATGCAGATTCCAGTTGATGAGTAACAGCAATATCATTTTCAGCCCAAGGGTCAGACCCCAATTTTTTTACAACCTTATCCTGCCCATCTTCAGTAAAATTTACTGTTTTTAATTTTTCATCAATTGTATAATCAGTTTCTTTTTCCAGCGGAGCTACAACTTTTGAAAATTGATAATATTTATCTGTTGCTTCTTCTTCGGCTCCAGAAATAATTAATGGCACGCGGGCTTCATCAATTAAAATTGAATCTACTTCGTCAACAATGGCAAAATTGTGCCCTCTTTGAACCTGCTGCTCTAACTCATACGCCATATTATCTCTTAAATAATCAAAACCAAATTCATTGTTTGTTCCATAAGTAATGTCGGCTGAATAAGCTTCTTTTCTTGAAACTGGCTTTAAAAAATCTTGTATAATTTTAAACCCTCCTACAATGTCCCTTAATTGGTCCCGCTCAACTTCGTTGAGCCCGCTTCGCTCTCGCGAAAGCGAGGCGAGCGAGGCTCGCCCCTCTGGGGCGGCTTTTTCGCTATTTTTATATTCTTTGTCATAAACGTATCCTGATTCGTTTACAATGCATCCTGTAGATAGCCCCAAGGCCTCGTAAATTTGCCCCATCCAAACCATATCTCTTTTGGCCAAATAGTCGTTTACAGTTACAATGTGCACTGGAAGGCCTGTTAGCGCGTTTAAATAAGCCGGCAGCGTAGCTGCCAAAGTTTTTCCTTCGCCGGTTTTCATTTCAGCAATTTTGCCTTGGTGTAAAGCAATTCCTCCTATCAGCTGACTATCAAAATGACGCTGATTTAAAGCTCTTTTTGATGCTTCTCTAACCAAAGCAAAAGCCTCTGGAAGAATATCGTCTAGAGTTTCCCCTTTCTTTAAACGTTCTTTAAGCTCCAAAGTTTTATCTTTTAGCTCCCAGCCCGAGGCTGGCTGGCCTTTTGCGGAAAAAGAATTTATTTTTTCAACAATTGGCTGGAGATTTTTTATATATTTTTCATTTGAATCCCCAAATATTTTTGTAAAAATTGACATATTTTTATATCATTATAATACATCTTTAGACGGATTTTGTAAATTAAAACTGCTTTTATAAAGCAGCTTAATTTTACCAAACTTGCTTTGTTTTGAAACTAAAATAAAAATAAGTTTTTCACTTTTCTTTGTTCTCGCCTTGGCGATTCTATCTTTTTTAATTTATATTTTTTAATTTCCTGCTGAAGCTTGTCTTTAATTTCCACAACTGTTAAAAGCAAGTCATCTCCGGCAGACTCTGCCACTATTTTTTTACCCGGAAGCAAAATCATAGCCTCTGACCTAAAAACTTGCCCTTTGTTATGGTGTTTGGTTTCTTTTTCGGTTTCAAAAAATACTTCAGCTAAGGTGTTTTTGTTTTCTTCTTTTTTCAAAACATCAATAAATTTTTTCAAGCCGCTAATTTTTTCTTCTATAAAATTTTTAAGATTTTTTGTTAATTCAATATTTTTTGCCCTAATTGTAATTTTCATTTTTAAAAAATTAGTTAATTATTTTTTAAACCCTACAAATTGCACCTCTTCCTTTAATAATACGCCGAAAGTTTGTTTTACCTTTTTCTTTGCCAAATTCATTAATTTTAAAACATCTTGGCTTTTTGCTTGGTCTAAATTAACAATAAAATTAGCATGCTTTTCTGAAATTTTAGCTTGCCCTATTTTTTTGCCAGATAATCCGCATTTTGCAATTAAGTATCCTGAAGGTATAATTCCTTTTTTGTTGTAATCTTTTAGTTCTGAAAATTTTTCCAACAATTTTTTATTTCTAATTTTTATTTCCGGATTCACAAAAGTAGATCCAGCTGAATAAAAATTTATAGGGTGCCTTGTTTTTCTATAGTCTAAAAATTCTTTAATTTTACTTTTTATTTTGCCGGTGTCTTCTTTTTTAAGTTCTAAAACAGCTGAAACAATAATTAAATTTTTATTCTTTTTAAAAATGCTATTTTTCAGTGAAAACTGGCATTGCTTTTTTGTAAAAATTTTTAATTTTAAAGTTTTTAAGTCTATTGCTTCAACGCTTTTTATTGCATCAGAAATTTTTATATTAAAAGCCTGCGCATGCCCATATATTGCTCCGCCGACAGTGCCAGGAATTCCAGCTGCCCATTCTAACCCAGAAAGCCCGTTATCAGCTGAAAAATAAGCTAATTTGGTTAAATCTGCTCCAGCTCCAGCATAAATTTCTTTTAAATTTTGTATCTTATATTCTGTATTTTGAATTTTAATAATCAGCCCGTTAAAACCTTTATCAGAAACTAAAATGTTGCTTCCTCCGCCTAAAATAAAAATAGGCAGCTTAAATTCTTTGGCTACTTTTAATGCAATTAATAAATCTTCTTTATTTTTTGCAATAAAAAAATATTTAGCAGGCCCGCCAATTTTGTAAGTTGTATAGTTTTTAAGCAAAACGTTTTTCTTAATTCCCGGTAAATTTTTCAGAATTTTATCTTCCATTTATTAAACTCGTACTATGGATTTATTAGTTGATTTATTTTTATCCTTGTGCTTTCTCCAACATATCCTGTGCCTTTTGAAAGCCCAACTGGAGTTAAAATATCAAAGGCGTATTTTTCCTGAAACTTTATTACTGCTCGCCTTGTTAAACTGCCAAAATTTCCCGTAACAAGGCCTGAAGGATAAATGTCTTCTCCCTGGTTTTTTAAAAATTCCTGCAAACATTTTACATCGTTGCTATTTGACGAACCAGTAGAAAGATTAGCATTTAATTGAGTGCAAAAAATATTATTATTAGTGTTGCCTCCTCTCTGGGCTAAAATATCTGCAATTTGTTTTTTTAAAGAATCAATTTGCGCTAAAAGTTTTTGTATTAATGCCTGTTCTTCGTCTGAAACTTCTCCTGTGATTGAAACCGTAAAACTGTACGGATAAGTAAATTCTAAGCCGTCAAATCCAGAAACTTTTGTTTGCAAAGAAGGAATAATAATTAAAGAGTTATAATTGTCTCCAAATTTTTTAAAATCAATTTCGCCCTTTGTGTTTTTATCCAGTTGTAAAAAATTAACTGAATAGTTGTTATTTTTATCATAAATTATATAAGGCACCTGAAAATTTAAGCTTGCTAAACTGGAAAAATCTAATTTTAAGTCTCCGTTTCCTCCAATAAACTTTTGCCAATTGCCAGCCCAATTTTTAGTTACATTTGAAACAGACAAAGAGCTGTTGCCTATTACAGGTAAAAAATTAAGAGTTGGATTTATTCTTAAATTTTTTAAATTTTTATTCAAATAACAGTAATTTGAATTTAAAGAACAGTCATTAATTGTTACAGTTATTGTCCAATTGGTAAAAATTTGTGAAAAATTTTCTTTGTACCCATTTTTTGCAAGAGCCTGATCTATGCTAGGAATGCCTGCTGTTTTAGATTTTAAAGAATCTATTAAAATGCTTATGCTATAATGGTCAACTAAATAATGAGTAAATAAGCTTACAACACCGTAATCGTATTTTGTTTCCTGCCATTCGGTTAAAGAATCAGAGGGTTTTTGCAAAAAATCATTAACTCTCCTTTGAAGGTTGCTTCCTTGATAATTATTATTATAACCTAAAATTGTTGAGGCATAATCTGCTCTTGCTTCGTTTAACCAAGTTTCTTCTTCTACACCAAATATTTTATTTTTTTGGTTAAAAGTTATTAGATGGACAAACTCGTGAGCTAAAAGTGTCTTCAATTGAGAACTATCAATTTGAGAAATTGGCAAATAAACCATTTCTCTTTCGTTTGAATTTGGCACCTGAAGTTTAATATACTCGTCTGTTGAGCGAAAATAACCGCCAGACCCCTCTTTCATTGGATGAAATAAAACTGTAATTTTATTATCGCCATCTACTCCGGGATTCCATTCAGAACCAAAAACAGAAGTTAACGTGGGATAAATTTTGTTTTGAAATTCTACAGCTAGATTATCTAAGTAAGATAAAGTTTCATTTTGCTTGGCTGAAACCTGAGAATCCCACCAGCTTTTTTCAATATAGAAATAAAGATTTGAAGTATTTTTTATTAAAACAGCTGTTGTTTGCGTTCTATCTGAAGCATCAAAATTTTGTTCTATATTAAAATTTACAACTTCGCCAAAATTTGCAGCCTTAACCGGCTCTGCAAACAAAACAGCGCAAAGAAGAGCTGTAAAAAAGATTAATTTATAATTTATAAATAACTTCATATTCTTTGATATTATTTCATTTTAGCAAATAAGTCCATAAAAAAATATAATATGGAATTTACCCATATTATATATTTGACGTAATAGATTAATTTTAGTTAAAATTAATCTTTTGGATTATAGGCAGGTACAAAATTTTTAAGAGAAGATATTATTTCTTTTCTGTCTGCGCTGATTATTATCTTTTTTAAATCTGCTATTTTTTCTTCCAATTCCGATGGATTTATACTGGAAAGTTTGGCTCTAAAAATATTTTGATTTTGAGTGGAAACAGTTCCCTCTTCTGCGGTCATCATTTCTTCAAATAATTTTTCTCCAGGCCTTTTTCCGGTAAAAACAATGGCTATATCTTTATTAGGAATAAAGCCTGATAATTTTATCATCTCTTTTGCTAAATCTAAAATCATAATCGGTTTTCCCATATCTAAAACAAAAACTTCCCCTCCATTGCTAATAGCGCCAGATTGCAGTACTAACAGGCATGCTTCGGGAATCAGCATAAAATATCTTTTCATTTCTGGATCAGTAACTGTTACAGGCCCTCTTTTTCTTATTTGATCGCGAAAAACAGGAATAACGCTTCCCCTACTATCTAAAACATTGCCAAATCTGACCGAAATAAATTTTGCGCTGTTTTGCTGCGACAAAGACTGGCAAATCATCTCGCCCGCCCTTTTTGTGGCTCCCATTACAGAGCTTGGATTAACAGCTTTGTCTGTTGATATAAAAATAAAATTTTCCGCGCCATGGTTAAGGCTTGCTCTACCCAAAATTTCTGTTCCAAAAATATTATTTTTTATAGCTTCTTTTGGATCTGCCTCCATTAAAGGCACGTGTTTGTAAGCTGCCGCATGAAAAATAATTTTGGGCTGGAATTTTTTAAAAATTTCGTCTATTTTTTCTTTATTTAAAATATCTGCTACTATAGGTTGAATTTTTAAATTGGAAAATTTTTCTTCTAACTCTTTTGAAATATTAAATATACCAGTTTCATCCTGGTCTAAAAGCACAAGCAAAGAAGGGCAAAATTTAGCTGTTTGTCTTGAAAGCTCAGATCCTATTGACCCTGCAGCTCCCGTGATTAAAACAACTTTATCTTTTATAAAAGCTTCAATTTTCTTTTCGTCTAAATAAATCTTTTCCCTGCCCAATAAATCTTCTACGCCAACATCTTTAAGATTTTTTAATGAAATTTCTCCCCTTATTATTTCAGATATTGGAGGAGCAATCTTAATTTTCCATATGCCGGCTTTTTTCCCCAATTCAACTGCTTCTCTTATTGTTTTACTGTTTGCCGACGGAAGGGCTATTATTAATTGCTTTATTTTTTGTATTTTTGAAATACCTGGAATATCTGAAATTTTTCCCAAAACCTTAAAACCATGTATCATTATTCCTTTTTTAATGGGACTGTCGTCAACAAAACCAATTGGAGCGTATTTTCCGTTTTTTGAAGAAATAATACTTCTTAAAATTTGTTCACCGGCATCGCCAGCTCCAACAATTAGCGTGCTCTCTCTTTCTAACATTCTATTTTGACCTAAAATACGCAAATAAATTCTTTTAGAAAATCTAAGCGCGCCGCACAATATAAAAACTAAAACATAACTTACAAAAATAGTTGATCTTGGAAAATTTATAAAATGAGGCAGATAGCGCAATAAAAAAATAGCAACAGATAAAAGTATAAAGGCAATTGTTGTTGCTTTAAATAAATAAATTAGTTCATTGGCCGAAACATAAGACCACGAAAAAGAATAGAGCTTTTGAAAATAAAAAACAGGTATTATAAAAATTACAGACAAGCCGATCATTTCATAAATAAAAGAAAAATATTGTTCTGGTACATTAAAATCAAACCTTAAAAAAAAGGCTAGCCACACAGAAAAGGCTATAAAAAAAATATCAGACATCACAAAAAAAACAAATCGGGTCAGCGCTGTTCTTTTAAAAATATTTGTCATTTTATTTTTTTGTAAATTTTTGCAGGCACGCCAAAAGCCAAAACATTGTCTGGAATATCTTTTGTTACAAAACTATGCGCGCCGATGATTGAATTTTCTCCAATAGTAACGCCCGGCATAACTGTGCTATGGCTGCCTATTTTACAGTTATTTTTTAAAACAACTTTTCCTTTTTTATTATCTATTGTAGAAACAGAATATATTGAACAGTGCGAGCCGACTTGAACATCTCTCCCGATTTTAATTCCAAATTTTGCATTCATATAAGTAAAGGCTCCAATATCTGTATTTTCACCTAACTCAAAATTTTTTAAATTTTTAACAATCCAATTATATTTTGTAAGTTTGCCGTCTTCTATTTTGGGAGCTACCCAATTTTTGAATCTTTTATTCATTTTTACTTGCTTATTTCTTTTATTAAAATAAATGCCTCTGCGTTTTCTAACCCAGCCTCCATGCCCCTTTTTTCCGACAAAACTGTTATGCCTTTTTCAGACCTTGGATGAGGAAATTTTTTTAACTCGCTTTTATAGCACTTCATAGCCTTAATTTTATTTTCTAATGTATCTTTTATATCAACATAAACCGTTGGTAAAAAAACATCTTTTAACTTTTTTATTTTTTGTTCTCCCCATTCTGTTTCAGATAAAACTTCATACGAAAATATTTTTTTAATAGAAACACCGGGTTTTGCTCTGGCAGCCACCAAAGCTGATTCAAATATTATTTGATGGTCTTTATTTAAATCTCCTCTGTGCGGAATATAAATAATTTCTGGCTTTATTTCGTCAACGCATTTTGAAATCAAGTCATTAATTTTATTCTGGGGAATGGTGTCTAGTTTTACTGTTGGCAAATCTAAAAAAAATGTTTTTTCAATACCTAAAACCTTGTTAGAACATTCTATTTCTTTTTTGCGGTTTTTTATAAATTCCTCTGACCAATTAGGAGTATATGCACAGGTAGCAACACAAAGATAAACTTTATCTCCCTTGTCTGTATATTTTTTTATAGTTCCTCCGCACCCCAAAACTTCGTCATCTGGATGCGGAGCAATTACTAAAACTTTCATATTTTTTTGAATAACTTTTTTATTACTGAACAGACTTCGAGCACATAGCTCTCTGGCATATGAGAATAAAGAGGCAAACTTATAATATGGTTGCTTACAAAATCTGTGGCGGGAAGCTGTAATTTTGAATATTTTTTATAAACCGTTTTTTTGTGCAAGGGCGGATAAAAATAAATTTTAGATTCAATATTTCTTTTTTTAAGCTCTTTTAACAACTGGTCGCGGGAAATTCCAAACTTTTCTTTATCTACTAAAATTACCATATCTTTATAAACTGAAAAAGAAAAGGGATCTATTTTTTGAAAAGATATTCCAGGAACATCAAAAAGCTGTTTTTTATATAGATTAACTAATCTTAACCTATTTTTTATTGACTTGCCTAATATTTTTATACCCTCAATTCCAATGATTGCGCTTGTTTCTGGCATTCTTGCGCCAAGCCCTAAAAATTCTTCTTTTCTATTAAAACTGTCGCCGTTATTCCTTCCTAATATTAAAGTTTCAGCAAAGACTTTATTTTTTGAGGCAATTAAACCACCTTCTCCTGTAGTTAAAACCTTTGTGGGAGTTAAGCTAAAAATAGATGCATCTCCAAATTGCGCCACTGGTTTATTTTTATATTTAGATCCAAAAGCATGGGCTGAGTCATAAATAACTTTTAAATTATGTTTTCTGGCAATTTTTTGTATTTCATCTATTTTACATGGGTTGCCAAAAACATGTGTGGCTAAAATTGCGCTTGTATTTTTAGTTATTTTCTTTTCTATTTCTGCAGGGTCAATGTTAAATGTTTCTTTATTAATATCAGCAAAAACCGGCTTTAAACCGCACCACAGTAAAGCGTGACCAGTTGAAGTAAAAGTAAAACTTGGCAAAATTATTTCACCTTTTAAATCTAAGCATTTCAAAGAAAGTATTAAAGCCGATGTGCCGCTTGAAACAGCCACGACATTTTTTGCGCCTAAAAACTTAGCGCATTTTAACTCAAATTCTTTAACATACTTTCCGTTAGTCATCATGCCGGTTTCAAAAATATCTTTTAGCTTGCCCTGAACGGATTTTAGTTTTGGTAAAGTTGGCCTTGTTAGTGGTATCATATTATTTTTTAATAATATCTAAACTTTTTGGCCCGCAATTAAATAATAAATCTATAACTGACATATAGGGCAGAAATCCCTGATTCATAAACATCTGCGGATATTCTGGATTTGAGAAATCTTTTATTTTGACTTTTATGTCTGCTTTTTCAAATGCCTCTTTTTCTACTTGATGCTCTTTGTTCCCCGGACCGGATAAATAATTATCTGCTTTTAAAATTTTACACATATTAATTAGTCTTTCTGTAGCTTTGCCCTGAACTTTTAAATCAGACGATTTTATTATTTCTAAATTAATGCCTAAAAATTTTATAATATTTTCTATCAAATAAAAATCTAAGTCAGCTATTTTTTCCCATTTTTTATTAAAAGTTTCTTTTAAAAAAGCAGAATATTCTTTAAAATATGGGGCTTTTGAATAAGCAGAAGCAATGCTACTAAATTGAGAGTTTCCCCAATTTTTGCTTTCGTCTATTAAAACTTCGTTTATTCTTAAATTTGGAGATCTGCCTTTTACAGGAATGGTAAGCCATTTTGCCCCGTCTTTGGTTTTAATTTTATTTCTGTTTATAAACCCGTTTTTTTGGTATCCAACGTCATCAAGAACAACAAAAATATCAGATTTGGCCAATCTTTCAAAATAACCAATATATGGCAAATATTCTGGCTGATGAACGGTTAATGTTGTCATTTAAAAATTATCTTTCTTAATTTCTTTAATGTATTTGGCAATTGCTTTATCTATGGAAAGCGGCTTAAATTTTAATATCTTTTCAGCTTTATTAGCATTACAGGAAAGGCAAAATGAATGTGAAGTTTTGTTTATTTTAATTTTAGATTTTGAACCGCTTATTTTTATTATTTTTTTGGCTAAATCTTTTATATTTATTTCTTTTGGAATAGAAATATTAATTATTTCAAAATTTAGTTTTTGCAATTTTTCAAACGCTAAAATATTTGCTTTGGAAATGTCATCTACAGAAATAATATTCCAACTTACATTACCTAAAATATTTAACGGTTTATTTAAAAGAGCATTTTTTATAAAAACAGCAACTGCTCCGTTTTCTCTGCCTTTGCCGAAAACTCCTGCATACCTTAATATAATTGTTTTTATGCCGTATTTTTGAGAATATAATTTACAAAAATTTTCTCCTTCTAATTTTGTAAGCTCATAAAAATTTGATGGATTTGTGGAATATTTCTCGTCAGCCTGCAAACATTTTTGGCTTCTTCCATAAACACTTATTGAAGAACTATAAATAAATTTTTTAATATTTAACAATCTGCAGGCTTCTAATAAATTAAGTGTGCCCAGAGCATTTACTTTAAAAAAATTAAATGGGTCTTCATTTTTATCTTTTGGCAAAAGAGCTGCTGTATGAAAAATCCCTTCTGGCTTATACTCTTTTAAAACTTTAGAAACATTGTCAAAATTTCTTATATCGCACTCAACTATTTTAAAATTTTTATCAGATAAAAGCCTTTCTGCTTTTTGTTTGTCGCCAAAAAATAGCCCAATGACTTTATATCCATTTTTAAGCAAAAGATCAGAGAGGTTTGAACCCACAAAACCGGTAGCTCCAGTCACTAAAACTGTTTTTTCTTTAAAGGCCATTTTGTAATAATTATTTACTTATAATCTTCTACTATGCCCTCCTTGCCATACTGCCCCTTTCCTGATAAAACAATTATAGGCGTTTTTATCAAAATTTTCAAATCAAGCCATAAAGACCAGTTATCTATATACCAATTATCCCATTTTATTCTTTCTTTCCATGGCAGAGTATTCCATCCTTTAATCATATTAATATTTGCAATTCCAGGTTTTACTCTTAGCCTCCCCTTCTCAAAATCAGTGTATTTTATTACTTGTTGCGCCAGAGTCGCTCTTGGACCAACTATAGACATATCTCCCAAAATAACGTTAATAGCCTGAGGCAGCTCATCTAAGCCAAAACGCCTTAAAAATCTTCCTATTTTTGTTATTCTTTCGTCGTTTTTTGCCACGCTAAAACCTAAACCGCTTTTTTCAGCTTTGTCTATCATTGTCCTAAACTTCCAAATTTTAAAAATCTTTCCATTTTTACCGGCCCTTTCTTGGCGAAAAAAGACTGGTCCTTTGGAATCTATCTTAATTAAAACAGCAATTATTAAAAATATAGGTGAAAATACCGTTAAGGTTATTAAAGATATCCAAAAATCCATTTGTCTTTTTAAAAATAATTGAAATTTCATTATAACTTTTTATTAATCAACTCCTGATATCCATTTTTTAGCCTTTGAAAAATTATTTCTTCATCAAATTCTTTTTTAATTTTTTCTCTGCCGTTTTTTCCCATTTCTTCTGCCTCTTTTTTATGAGATAAGATATAAATTATAGCTTCAGCTAATTTTTTAGGATTTTTTAATGGAACCAAAATCCCAGTTTTTTCGTTGTCAATTGTTTCGGGACAGCCCCCTATATTGGTAGCTATTACCGGCTTTTCCATTGCTGACGCTTCAAGGGTTGCTATGCCTAACCCCTCTCTATGCGAAGGCAAAACAGAAACATCCATTAAGGCATATATTTGGTCAACATCTGTTTTTTCCCCTAAAAATATAACATTTTTTTCAATGCCGTATTTTTTAACAATATCTGGTTTTATTGCATCTCTTTTTTCAGGCTCTTTTGGGCCTATTACCAGTAATAATGCGCCAGGAAATTTAGTAAGAACCGTTTTAAAAGATAAAAACAAATCTAAATATCCTTTTTCTTCAACTAATCTCGCTACTATGCCAATAATTTTTTGATGGGGTTTTATTCCTAATTTTTCTTTTTTAGACAAAATGAAATTTTCAGAAAACCTTGACGGGTCAAATTTTGAAATATTTATCCCATCACCCAAATATTTTATTAAATCGGGTTGGCAAATATTATATTTAATTGACTCTTTAATAATTTTTTTACTTATAGAAAAAATTAAGTCTGAACATTTAGCAGCAATTTTTTCTATTAAAATAAAAAAGTGTTTTTTAAAGAACGGAGCGTCCTCTGAAAAAGCAAACCCATGAATAGTATTTATAATAATCGGAATTCCTGCTAATTTAGCCGCTATCTGCGCAAAAAAGGCAGGTTTGGTGGTATGAGTATGTATAATATAGAATTTTTCTTTTCTAAAATAAAAAAATATTTTACAAAAAGAAATTATGTCAGAAAAAGGGCTTATCTTTCTTTTAAATTTTATAGGCTTTACTTTTATTCCTGCTTTTTCAATGTCTTGCACCCATTTTCCGGGCGAACAAATTGCGTAAACATCATAACCATTATTTTTCAAAAATTTGAGATGATTAAATAATATGAATTTTAACGTTATATCTGCACTAGCAACATAACAAATTTTAATTTTTTTATAGTCATATTTCGTAGGTTTGTTATAAAATAAGTTTTTTTGTAATAAAAACAAACAAATTGTTCCCAAAAAATATGTCAAAACTATCGCTAAAGCCGCTCCGCGAAGAAAAAATAGGGGTATTAAATAAATATTAAGCAGTATATTAACAACAGTTATAATAATTGTTAAAGCTGTAATTAGTTTAGCTCCCGAAATACTTTTTGAATAAAAAAGCCAGCCATATAAGCCGTAGATTAAAATTAAAATGCTTGATATGGCAAATAATATCATCAAAAAATAATCAATAGGATACTCAGAACCATAAAATTTTAAAATTATCCATTGCGTAAAAAACAAAAGCGGGATTCCGGCCAAAAATAAAAGTGGAATAAATTTTTTAATCTTTCTAAGTATCGGCTCTTTTTCCTGATATTTTGAAGCTGTCGGAAAAAAAACTGTAACAAAAGTTGTATAAAAAAACGATATAATGCTTATAGAAGAAAAGTAATAAGCATTATAAATTCCGACATTTGATACTGCCAGATATTTATTTACATATATCTGGCCGAGCCTAGGCAAAAAAATAAATAATAATCCGCCCACTGCAACATATTTTCCGTAATTAAAAAGCTCTTTTATCCAAACTTTATCAATTTTAAAAGAGAGATAATGCCGTATATTGATGGTAACCAGTAAAAAAATAAGAATATATGTGAAGCTTATTATAAACGCTGCCGTTTTAAAATAAACATTTGAAAACAGTAAAAAAATTATTAAAAATGAAACAATAAATAAACCATAAATTATTCTGAATGCTGATAATTTTTTAATTTGATGAAGCCCTCGTAAAATATCTGTAGCCAAAGTATAAAGAGAAAAACATCCTGACAAAAAAATAGCTGTATAAAAAATATTTAAAGGAATGGAAAATATTTTGGAAATCTGGGAAGAAAAAATGAAAAGCACGAAACCCGCCGCAAAAATCAAAAAAAATATCATCAAATAAGAGGAAGATATAATTTTTTGGCGGGTTAAATGGTTTTCTTCTTCTGCAATATATTTAGTAGTAGCCGTTGTTATTCCTGCGGTCATTAAAAGAGACAAGAATAAAGACACAACGCTGACTAAAGCATATTTTCCATAACTTTCGGCCCCCAAAATTCTTCCGGCTAGTATTTCAAAAGCAAAAACGCAAAAAGCCGCTATTCCGTAGCCAAAAATTGCATATTTAAGATTTTTTAAAAAAGTATTAACATTTGAGGTTAATTTTTCCCCTGTTATTCTTTCATAAAATTTGATTAATAATCCGTATATTTTGTTTATCATATACTGGCACTCGATTTATTTAATCTTTTTTTAATAATCAATACAAAAATATTATTTTTTAGATCAAAGTCAGCTAAAGCTAAAAGCGCTATAAATCCAGTAATTCTAATTCTCATATACGTCCCAAAGTTATCTATAAAACCACTTAAAACTATAAGCATTAAAATGGAGAAAAAAAGCAAAGGGAACATGATTTTGTAATTTTTATAATTTTTAGCAACACCCCCCGCGATAAAAAAAAGCAACACCCACCAAGAAATAACCTCTGGCAAACTCAAAAAATGGCGCAAATATCTCATTTGCCAAGGCAGGGGCCCCAGTGAAACATATATAAATGATTCTAATGAATTTTTTACAAAATTTATCGGATTATCAAAACCTGTTTTTACTGTTACAGTTGAACCTCCATAAGAAACTTCGCCACTTGAAACGCCTGGCCTCGATTCTCTCTCGCGAAAAAATGTAATAACTTCTGGATTAATAAATTTTTTTAAAAAATTTATTCCAAATAATCCTTGCCCAGCAAAAAAGTATGGTAAAAAAGCCGACAGAATAATAACCATAGCAATAAAAGCCAATTTTATTTTAAAATTATAAAAAGAAAAAATCAGCCATGAAATAATAAAAGTCATAAACATTGCAATGCCTATATAAAAACGGAAATGTATAAGCAAAGCAAGCGCAACGAGTAAAATTAAAAGATTTTTCCACGAAAATATTTTAACAAGCTTTATAATAAACAATAACGAAATCATAGAAAGTAAAACTACTATCGCGTCTCTTATTAAAAGACTGCCAAAATAAAGATAACTCGGGTATACGCCGGCTATTAATCCTATAATAAAAGCTGTTTTATGGTTATTTTTAATTTCAATAACTATCAGATATAAAAAAATTATTGAAAGGGCGACAATCCAAACGTTCAATAACTGTCCAATAATTATTTCAGGAAATGTTACGGCATACAAGGCTCCGATTATTACCGGGTAAACATGGGGTACATAATAATAAGGATAGCTTTGGTCAAATCCTTGTATAGAAAAATTACCATGAGAAAATCTCTGAGATAACTCAACGGCAGTTTTGTGGTAATAAAATTGGTCTCCTTCTCCTCCGCCAAAAGGGTAAAAATTATAAAAATAAATAAATAAAACTGCTACTAAGTGTATTAAAATAACAATCAAAAAAAGCAGATAAAATTCTTTTTCTTTTATGCCAATTTTAAGTGTTGCCAAAATAGTCAATAAAGAAAGAAATGCAAGCAATAAAAGCCCAACACCCAATGCTTTGTTGAAAAAAATAACAAAAGCAATAATAGGTATAAATAAAGCGCTGAATATTATTATAAATTTCTGGTATTTTGAAATTAATTTCAAAACATTCATAGTATTATTAATTGTAATATTTTTTAAACCAATCTGCCGTAACTTTTAAACCTTGCTCTAAATTGCATTTAGGCTGCCATAAAAAATTTTTATTGGCTTTTTTAAAATCAAGACAACTTCTTTTTTGTTCGCCTTTTTTTTCTGGACCATGAATTTCTTCAACGCTTAACCCAAACATTTTTGACAGTTTTCCAAAAATAGCATTAACGTTTGTTTCTACTGCTGTGCCAATGTTAAAAATTCCATTTTGATTTTTTTCCAAAGCTAAAATATTAGCTGATATAACATCTTCCACAAAAACGTAATCTCTTGTTTGTTTACCATCTCCATTTATAATCGGCTGGTTTTTATTAAGCATTTTTTCACAAAAAATTGCCACAACTCCAGCCTCGCCCTTTGAATTTTGGCGAGGGCCGTAAACATTTGCAAACCTTAAAACTAAATAATCTAAATTATATTCTCTTTTATAAAAATCTAAATAATGTTCAACAACTAATTTTTCTATGCCATAAGGAGAAATAGGCTTTGGAGGGTAATCTTCAGGAGTGGGAATAATTTCTGCCTCGCCATAAATTGCTCCGCCAGTTGATGCAAAAACTATTTTTTTTACTCCAAAATTTTTACAGTTTTCTAAAATATTCAAGCTTCCTAAAATATTAGTATTAGCGCTTTCTATAGGGTTTTCCACTGATTTTCTAATATCAATTTGAGCGGCATAATGAAAAACAACATCTGGTTTTATTTTTTTAAAAATTTCAGAAATTTCAGGATTTTGAACGTCAACTTCATAAAAATTAACTCCTGGGTTTAAGTTTTCTTTTTTGCCAGTTGAAAGGTTATCAACAACCGTCACCTCAAAACCTTTTTCTATTAATTTATTAACAAGATGGCTGGCTATAAAACCTGCCCCGCCAGTAATTAAA
>CAZKUM010000001.1:50151-62247 GCA_964555955.1 uncultured Candidatus Saccharibacteria bacterium
CTCATAGCCTAAATGGAATAGACATAAAAGTGCTAAAACAGCCGGCATTCTAATCCGAGTTATTATGCCAGAGTTAGTCATAAAAAGAGATAATACTCCTATAGCTAAACTGCTAAAAATAATTAAGGGTAAAATAACTTTATATTTTTCTTTAATTGTTTTTATTATTCCCTTTATTATAAAAAATAACAAAAAATACCAAGCTAATATCTCGGGTAAAACCAAAAGGTGTTTTTTTTGCGTAAGCGTCCAAGGCAAGGGGCCTAAGAGAGAATTAAGAACAGATAGCGAATCATTTAATAAAAATATAAAAGGATTATCAGAACCTGTTTTTATTGTTATTGTTGAATCCCTACCTATTAGATGTTCATCAGATTGGTATGTATTTTGCTGATTTAAATTATATTGAGTTGAATCCCCGCTTATCGTCAAGTCTTCATTGGTTGGTTTTAGTTTGGCTGGCGGAATATAGGCTGTTTCCCTATAATAAGTAATTGTTCCAAAATTAAAAAATGTTTTAAAATTTTTATACCCAAAATAACCAAATCCTGAAAAAATAGGAGAAATCCCCAAAAGCAATGCAATAATAATTCCGTAGACAGCTCTTTTTTTAAAATTTAAATTAGATAATAAAAACCAAGAAATTATGAAACTAAACATAAGCGCATAACCAACATAAAATCTAAAATGGACTAATGCAGTTAACAAAATATAAAAAATAATGAACTTTTTAAAAGAGAATTCTTTTATTATTTTTATCATTAAGAGCAATCCAATCAAACACAATAAAATTACCAAAGCTTCTTTCAAAAGCAAACTCCCAAAAAAAACAAAACTTGGATAAACGCCAGCTATTAGTCCTGTAAGGAATCCTTCTTTTTTTGAGCCACCTATTTCGAGAACTATTAAGTAAACAAAAATGACAGCAATAGCAACCAGCCATGCGTTGAATATCTGGCCCATAAACATATTTGGAACCGTAAAAGCATATATATAAGCAACAATTACCGGGTAATAATGGCTTAAAGTAATGCCTTTCAAAGAAAAATCACCTTGATGAATTTTGCTATATACTGCTTGAGCCTGTCTTTCATAAACGACAAAATCGCCATATCCCCCGCTAAATGGCTGAAAATTAGAATAATGCAAAAAAAGAACGAATAATATATGTATTAAAAAAACTATAAGAAATAGCATTCCTACATATTCCTTTTGTTTTTCGTCTTTGCTTTTATTAATAAAAAATAAGGCAATTGCGGTCAAAAAAGTAATGAATAATGCGGCAACGGCCAATGTTTTGTCAATAAAAGAAAATGCTGCAAGCAGAAAACAGCTGGCTATTATAAATTTTTGGTACTTTGAAATAAATTCTAGAATATTCATAGTTTTAATTTATTTATTGATTTTAAAAAGCACGTCCACGGTTCTTCTTTTTTTTATTTCTTTTATATCTATTTTTTTGTTTGTATTAATAACATTAAATGGCAAATAAGAAAATTTTGCCATATATTCAAATACGTCTTCTAATTTATAGCTATAATTTTCATAAACTTCCGGCACGATTTCACAAATAATTACAGGTAACATTTGTTTTTTATAATTTTCTGAAAAAAAAGATTCTAAGCCCTTTAAAACAGAAAATTCAAAACCCTCAACATCAATTTTTATTAACTTTATATTTTGAATATTTTTCTCTTTTATGTATTTATCAAGCCGGCAAATAGAAACTTCCGCTTCTTTCACTTCATTAATTCCCTCTAATAAATCCGGGAAAAATGTATTGTTGCCGATGTGTAAAGGGCCTCCTATATAAATTTTTTCTTTTTTTTCTGTTTCGCCTAAAGCAAATTGATTGACAGTAATATTATACTGTTTATTGTTTTCTGAAAGATTTTTTAATTTTTCAAAATATTCTGAAACCGGCTCAAAACTATGAACCTGCCCCACTTTACCGACAAAACCAGCTCCTATTAAACTGAAATAACCAATATTCGCTCCTACATCAATAAAAGTGTCGCCATTTTTCAAATACTTTTTTAAGACTTCCTCAACTGCAGGCTGAAAAGTGCCAAAATACATTTTTTTAATTTTGTCGCTGTAGTTAAAATCAAAATTAAACAAAACCCCGTTTATCTTTTTTTGCACGGCTTTTTTTGGCAAAGGCAAAATAAAAGCTTTCGACTCAAAAAAAACTCTTTTGAAAAAAAAGTTTGGATTAATTATCAATATATGAAATAAATGTTTCACAGTGTTATAATAATCCTTAAACATAATTATTTTATTATTTTGCTAATTAGATTTATCCAATTTTTCTTTGTATTTTCTATAGAAAAATTCTTGGCAAAATTAAAACCTTTTTCTCCCATTTTTTTTCTAACGTCTGAACTGTTTAATATATATTCTGCTTTTTCTTTTAAATTTTTAAAGTCGCTACAAATTATTTGACCTCCACCCTCTAATAACTCTGCCATACCGCCAGAACCAGACCCTATTACCGGAGTTTTTAAAAGCATTGCCTCGTGAGCTGTTCTGCACCAGCCCTCTTTAAATTTTGACATAGTCAAAACTATTGAAGACGCTTTTAGTAATTTTAAATAATCTCTATAGCCTAAATTAAAATTTAAAGCAGGAATTTTAACCCGCTCTTCTCCCGAAGTAACTAAATAAGCGTTTAAATCTTTTAAGGCGTTATAAGAGTCAACAACTCCTTTGCCTTTTTGGCAGTTCCCTAAATATATTATAGGCTTTCCTAAAAGATTATGCTCTTTTTTAAAATCTTCTGCTTCTTTTTCTGTAATATTATATTTTTCAAGCTCAAATCCTCCGTATATTTTGTAAACATTTTTACATCCTAAATCAGAAAAATATTTTCTCCAATATTCAGACATTGTTACAACATAATCTGCTTTTTTTACATTGCGAAAAAAGAAAAGATTGTTTAATAAATTAAAAAACGGCTGAGAAATAATCGGGTATCCTGAAAAATCAAGATGATGTATCCAAACCAAGTTTTTACCTTTTGTCTTTTTTTTGTTAAGGGCAACAGTAGAATAAAAATCCCTTACCCATAAATCTTTTTCTCCTTTAAGCGTTAAATAATAAAAAAAAGATTCTAAAAATTTTAAATATCTAAAACGTTTTAAATATTTTGCTTCTAAGTTAAAAAATTCCAAATCAAAATCTTTAGACAAGGCATTTCTAACATATTCGCGGTGTATTACTCCGCCGTATCTTTTTAAAGAAATTTCAGGCCAGCCTATTTTTGGTTTTTTTGAATCCAATTGATTCATAATTTATATTTAAATCTTTTATTTTATCAGAAAAAATTTGCCAGCCGTCAAATAAGAGGCTGTTTTCTTTCATATTTTCTGTTAAATTTCCAACGCTAATGTCATTATATTTTTTATGATTATTCATAAATATTAAAACATCGGCTGTTTTGAATGCTTCTTCTACAGAACAAAATTTTACCTCCAGTTTTTCAATATCTTCTTTTTTCACAACAAAGTCATGCCCATAAATATTTTTTATTTGTGAATTTTTAAAAAATTCTAAAAGCCGCAAAGTGGGAGATCCTCTCATATCATCTGTTTCAGGATGTCCTTTAAAAGCAAACCCGGAAATAAATATGTTAGCATTTTCTAAAGATATATTTTTATTTTTTAAATGTTCTATTGCCCTTTCAAAAACATGACTAGTCAAACCTTCGTTTAATTCTCTTGCTGCCTTAATTAATCCACCATCTAATCCTGAAGAATCAATTAAAATATACGGATCTTTTTCTAAACATACTCCGCCAACAAACCCTGCCTTACCTCCTGCCACAAACCCTGGCTGTGAAATATTACTTCTTTTATATCCAAAGTTTGCCGATTCAACAACTTCTTTTGCGTCAAGGCCTAAATTTTTGCATATTAAAGCTGTCTGGTTTGCAAAAGCAAAATTAAAATCGCGGTAGCTGTTATTAACTAATTTTATTATTTCTGCTGTTTCTAATGATTTTACTCTTACAATTGCCGGTGTTATTTGAGAAAAAAGCTGTGTTGAAAGTTCGGCTGATTCTTCGTCAAACCCGCCAATAATCTGCGGTAAAGTTTTAAGTTCTTCAAGCGCCCTGCCCTCTATTGTTCTTTCTGGGCAAAAACTTAAAAAAACATTACTGCATTTTTCTTTTAACATAGGCAAAACAACTTTTCTTGTAGCTCCCACAGGAACCGTGCTTCTTAAAACAACAAGCTGACCTTCTTTTAAATGCGGCAATAAATCATTTATTGCAGATTTTACATAATCTAAATTTGGCTTTTTAGTGTCATTATCTACCGGAGTGGCTACAGCAATAATAAAAGCATCAATTTTTTTATCTGCCGGTATTTTGTCAAAAATAAAAAGGTTTTTGCCAAGCTGGTCAGCTAAAACTTCGGGTAATCCGTTTTCATGGAAATGGGGCTTTGCCTGTTTTAATCGCTCTAATTTTTCTTTATCTTTTTCAATTCCATAAACTTCAAAACCAGCCTCTGCTAAAACAGCAGCCAAAGTTGTGCCAATGAACCCCATTCCTATAACACAGATATTTTTTATCTCCATAATTAAAAATTTAAATTCTTTCTAACCACAGGTCTCCCTGATAATTAGAAGACTTTTTAATTTTTATAATATTGTATCCTTTTTGTTTTAAAAACTCCGAAAGAAAATCAACATTATTTTTTTTGTCAGACATATGGTTGTGGTATTCCATGCGAATTTTTTTAATTATTTTAAAATATTCATTTGGCAAATTATATAAAATTTCAAATTCTGCGCCCTCGCAGTCCATTTTCAAAAGGTCGCATTTTTGTATATTATTTTTGTCGAAAATATCTTTAAAGGCAATACAATTTATTTCAACATATTTTTGATTTTGCTCTTGCTGGCTATTTCCATGTAGGGCGTTAAATGGCGAATCGCTTATTTTAAGAAACGATGGAAAAGGAGAATCTCCTAAAAAAAGTTTTCTTTTTTCGTTTAAGGCGCCAACTGCCAAATTAAAAGGCAAAATATTTTTTTCTAAATTATTTAAAGAAATATTTTCTTTTAACAAACTATAATTTTCTGGCATTGGCTCAAAAGCAAAAACTTTTGTATTTTTTGATTGACTGGCAAAAAGGGAAAAAACTCCAATATTAGCTCCAATATCAATTACCACAGAATTATCTTCAACATTACCATAGTCTTTTTTTATAAAAATTACAGCTATTGTGCCAGAGCTGACTCCATCTTTAGTTTTTATTTTTAAACCGTTTCTGAAAACATAAGTTAAGCCGTTATTTTTAATTCCTATATAGTTCAATATAAAACCTGGCCAATTTTTAATTTTAAAAATAATAGACGGCAAATACTTTAAATAAAGTATAATTTTAATAAAAAACTGCAGGTTAAACTTCCTTTTCATAAAGAATTAAACTTTTTTAAAATATATTCCAGTATCGTCTATTTTTACTAAATTGGGGCTTATTTGTTTGCCTACAAAAAACTCGTCTAAAGCCTTTCTAGCCCCTTCCCAATGGCCGTAATCATCTAAAATAATATATCCTCCCATTATAACACTGTCGTACAAGTTATCAAGGCAGCATTTTGTAGATTCATACCAGTCTCCATCTAAGCGAAGAATAGAAATTTTGCCTATTTTTGCCTTAACTAAAGGCAAAGTGTCCTGAAACCATCCTTTTTCAATTACAATATTTTTTGAATCAATTTTCAATATTTCAAATAATATTTTTTTAACATCTTCTAACGGCCCCACGCACTTATCTATGGTTTTTAAATTGCCATCTGATTTATTACCTGAATAGCTAAAAGCAGTGGCGCCATCCTCTTTTGTCGGTTCTGGCAGGCCTTCAAAAGAATCAAAAAGCCATATTTTGCGCTTTGATTCTGCTTTTTTAGCAACATAAGCCATAACCGCAACACAACCGCCTTTCCAAACTCCGCACTCAACAAAATCTCCTTCTGCTTTATTTTCTTCAATTGATTTTGCCAACTCATACACATTAGATAATCTTTGATAGCTTACCATTGTATAAGGATAAACTTTTGTAAACAAAACAACTTTTTCAAAATTAAAAAAATCCTTTAAAGGAATGTTTTTCCAAAATTTTATTTTTTTATATATTTTGTTTGTTCTTATAAAATCTTTTAAAATTTTAACTATTTTCATTTTGTAAAAAATTCCACTCTTTAATAATATTTTTAACATCAAAATCTTCTGCTCTTTCTGAAGATTTTTTAGACAAATCTTTTGCAAGATCTTTATCGGTTAATATTTCTATTATTGCTTTTGTTAACAGCTCTTCGCTTTTTTTGTTGTTTGCAGGAGGAACAAGAATGCCAAATTTTGCATATTCAATTCCTTTTGTTTCTTTATTAATATCGGTTTTTGGAGCCAAAATTTCCCTTGGCCCGGTTTTGCAATCTACTGATATTATAGGAAGCTGGCAAGCCATTGCCTCTAAAACAACACACGGCAGGCCTTCCCACAAAGAAGATAAAACAAATACTTTGGATTTTGACAAAAACTTAAACGAATTTTCCTGCCAGCCCAAAAAGTGCACACTGTCTTCAAGTTTTAAGTCTTTTGCCAGCTGTCTTAATTTTGGCTCTAATTCCCCTTTTCCTAAAATTACAAGATTTGCTGATTTGATTGAAT
This sequence comes from uncultured Candidatus Saccharibacteria bacterium, assembly GCA_964555955.1. Classification (GTDB taxonomy): domain Bacteria; phylum Patescibacteriota; class Minisyncoccia; order Minisyncoccales; family Staskawiczbacteraceae; genus JBBTQL01. The sequence continues at coordinate 56,834 of CAZKUM010000001.1, forward strand.
CTTTCACCTTTAAAAAAGCCCTTATTAAATGTTCCTGATTTTTTTGCTTTGTTAGTCTGCCTGCTGTAATTATTGTAGGATTTTTAAAAATATTTTCGTATTTTTTTTCAAGATGATGTGCGGCTAGTTTTTGAATTTCTTTGGTGTTTAGCGGATTATATATTATTTTAATCTTATTTTCCTTAATTCCAAAATTTTCTATTAAATCTTTTGTCGCAGCTTTAGAAACGCAGATAATTTTTGATGTTTTGTTGTAAAAAATTTTAATTAAAAGTTTATATAAACCATGCGTAGAAGAAGACATAAAATTATCAACCCTTAATATGGTTTTTTTACTGGACAAAATATTTATAACATTTGCAGGAACTCCAAAGCTTATAACTTTGTCTGGATTTTCGTTTTTAACTATTTTTCTAAAACGTAAAACGGCTATAAAAAAATAATATATTCTAAAAAATATATTATTTGAAAGCCCGATATTTAAAGAAATTATTTTTCCTTTATATGGATAAGACACTTGTTTTTGAAATAAAACAATAACTGTTTCAATGGAATTTGGAAAATTTAAAGATAAATCAGAAACTACCCTTTCCCCCCCTCCTGTGCTTAATGTCGGTATGAAAAAAATAATTTTCTTTCGGTTTGTTTTTTCTGCTAACTCAATTAACATAATGCCATTTTTCCGGTTGGTAATTTTGCCGAAAAGCCATAAAAAGCTTGCCGGAATTTTTCCGAAAATCAAATCTTTTACTTTGCCTAAAAAATAAACAATTTTAGGAAGCAATAAAAAATCTTCCTTGCCATAGCTGGCGCTTAAAGACTTATTCACCAACCCGGTTTTAAATTTTCCAATAACCGATTCTGAAAGAATTTTGAATTCTTCCACATAATCAATAGAAGATGCTTTAAGGTCACACAAGTCAAACAAATTTAAAATAGCCTGCTCGTTCCACCTGGTAAAATGATGAGGCGGAAAATCCCAATTATTTAAATTGGGCATCATTCTCTCTCTGCAAGGAGTGCTCAAAACTATTTTACCTTCTGGCTTTAATAATTTTTTGGCGCTTTGGATAAATTTTAAAGGATTATCCAAATGCTCAAGAACTTCAAAAAAAGTAATTATGTCAAACTTTGGTAAATTTTTCTTTTGAAAAAATTCTTCAAAGGGCATAGCATAAACATTTTCTAAGCCAAACCTTTCTTTGGCTATTTTTATTGCATTGCCGTCAAAATCCAGGCCAAAAACCTGGCATCCCCTTTTTTTTAGTTCAAAAATAAACTCACCGGTGCCACATCCTAAGTCCAAAACTTTTGTGCCTTTAGTAAAATTTTTATGGCGTTTTAAACACTTTTTGTGGTATCCTCTGCTGATTTTAGACCCAAATAATTCTCTTGCCTGATAAGGGTTGCCTGTTTCGTACCATTCTTTTAAAACTTTTTTGAATGGCAGCCAAAATTGAACATGGCAACCTGCGCATTGATACAAAAAATATTCGTCTGTGCCTCTGCGAAAACTTCTAATAAACTCAAAATGTTTTTTGCCTTGGCAAACCGGGCAAATTTTAGGAGTTTCACAAAATTCCATATTTTTTATTATTTTGCTTATTCAGAATATTTTACCTCAATACCCATGTTTTTTGCTGTTTCAAACATGCGCCCCAGCCAAAACAAATCTCCCAAGGAATAAAGAGTGTCAAAATTATGAAACTCTTTGAATTTATCCATAATAGGATTTTCAGAAGTCATTTTTTTTACTTCTGATTTCAATTCAGAACCAAAACTAGTTTCATTAATTACAGCTGCCTGATATTGGTTAAGGTTCAGATAATTTTTAGATTTATTAAGAAAATCTTTTCTTGGCGAGGCGTATAATTTTTCATAATTTTCTTCTCCTATTAATTCTGCCAAATAAGCATAGTTAAATCTTTTCGGCTTCAAAGAGTCAACGAGATGAGTTTCCATACCTCGGTAAAAGTGTATCATGTTAGTGGCAGAATAAGGCAATATAGGCCTTAAATTGCATTCCATTGCAGCTTCGTGTATTGCCCTGCCGTCTCTGCCAGCTATCATATATTGCACCATTCTTTCAATCATGTGCTGCCTTGCTTCTGACGAAGTTAAATCTTCCTGAAAAAACTTTCTTTTAAAATTGCTGTTTTTAAATGGCAAGGCTAAAAATGCCGGAGAATTTTCCCATGCAGACACAAGCTCCTGAAAATCTTTTGGCTGCCTTACATCGTTACCCAATTTTGTTCTCCATATTAAACTGCCTACTTCTCCAATCAACCTATAAATAAAACCTGACGAATCCTTGTCTTTTATGTCGGGAAGAGACCTGATATATTCCTTTGAAAAATAAAATCTTCTTATTTTTCCGCTCGGCGTTTTGGCGCTGGGACCAAGACAATATAGATAATCTGAATTTTCTCCAGCCCATAATTTTTTAATATTTCTTTTTTTAATCTCTTGAGCCATTTCATAATAAGGCCCCAGTAAATGCGCTCCAAGCGGCATGCGTTTAAAAAACAGATCAAGATAAGAAACTTCCTGCCTATTAAAATCTGAATTCAGTATTACGTGCTTTTGCCCTAAAAATTCAGTTATATCATCTGTCAAAGCGGCATCTATGCCGTTTGCTCTGATTACTTGGACTCTTTTTGCCGTAATAGCCAAAGGGCGTTTTCCGAATTTTTTGACAATTAAGGCGTTTACAAGCCCAGAATCGCATCCGGCGCTTAATAATATAGCGTCGTCATCGCTGGGCTGCTCGCAAGATATAGTTGAAGAAATAGCTTTTTTAAAGGTTTCGTATCCATAATCTATGCCTGGTTTTACAAAATCCCAAATGCTTTTCTCGATGGGCATATTATCAATAAATTCTAATTTATTGCCTATTTTTACCCTTGAAATCTCTTTAAAAAAGGTTTTTCCCGGAAGAAAATAGCCAAGCCTTATAAAATATTCTATATTTTCCCTATCAATAGTTACAGAGGAAAGATTAGATAAAACATCAAAAAAATTATCTCCCAACAATAATTTTTTACCCGGTAATTTAATATAAAAAATATCGCTATAGGCAGAAAAATCTGGCGAGGCCCACAAAAATTGGTCTTGCTCCTGCATTGATATAATTCCAGCCCTTGCATATATTTGAGCTGGAGTTACTTTGTTTCCTAAACTTTCTATATCTTTTACCGGATTAAGTTCTAAGGTTTCTGGATTTACAACGCCAGTAACTTCCCCTAAAAAATTAAGGCCTTTTTTAAGAGGTATAGAACTGAATTCTATTTTATTATTGTGCCCCACTATAATTTTCATATTTTTAAAAATTAAGTTTATTAAGTTTATAATTTATTAATGTTAAACCTCACATCATTAGGTGTCAATAGGGGTCAAAAAGTATCTTTTAATATCTTGATAAATTGACTCATAGCTGTTTTCGTCTTCTATTTCAGAAGCCGACACAATGCTCCCTTTAATTGTATTTTTAAAATAAGAAATAATAAACCTGCTGTTAATTTCTGCTAATTCTTTTGTATCGGGTTTTAAAACCAAATCTTTTTCTATTTCATTTTTTAACTCTTCAAAATTTTTTGGGCTTCTGCACAAGGGGTGATAAGAATAAAATACGCTTCCAAAAATATACGCAGGCTTTCCAGAAAGCACCGCCTCTAATCCAACAGTGCTTGTTAAGGCAATTACTCCTGATGAATTTTTAATAAGGTTTTCAACATTTTCATATGGCGAAATTAAAACCACGTTTGGAATTTCTTTTAATTTATTATAAAAACTTTTAGGCCTTGTTCCCACAGCTACAGGATGCTCTTTTACATAAAGCTTATAAGGAAACGGGATACTAAAAGCAACATTTTTTATAGTATTTAATTGATCGCAATAATAAGTTGCATAAACAGAAGTTGAAGCTTCTGGTTGCAAATGCAAAGGAAAAAGAAAAAATTTTTCAGTTTTATTAAAATTATTAAAAATATGTTTTTGAAAAAAAATTCGAAACTTGCGCCTTTCTGCTCTTAATAGAGAACTGATTGCATTATTTAAAATAGCCTCTGATTCATAATCAAAATTTTTGAAATATTTTCTTTGAGAAATATATTTCAACAGCAACGCGCTTATTTTTTTAGTTCTACTAAAAAAATGATTTAAAATGCCTATTTGGCTGAAATTAATTTTTGACAAACCAACATAAGAAGGCAATTTTTTATGGGATATAAATTGCTCTACAATATTTGAAGCAAAATCTTTTTCTGGTTTTGACAGGCCGCTGTAATTAATTTTGTTAAAATTCTTTTCATATTTTGAGCAGGTAAACTTTGCATCAAGCACATCTATTCTTTTAAAAATACGGGAGACTCCAAAACCCAAATAAGGTACATTGTTTTTTTGGGAAAAATAATAAGCAATATGATGGAATAAGCCTGCCGGTAATTCTGAAATTACAACGTTTGGCCTCTCTTTTTGAAAAATAAACTCAAAAAATTGATATGTTTCAGAGACCATTTTAAAGGAATTGCTAAAACCAAAATCTACTCCCTTAAACCTATCAAAAATAGGAAATAATTCTTTCCATGATAAATTTCCGAAATCCTTTTTGTCCTGCTTGTAATTTTCAAGGCACCAATTAACCCTTGAGATAAATTTTGCTTCTTTCGGAAAAAATTTATTTTTATCGTATTCTGCAATTTTACTGCTAAAAACCACAATGCAGTCATCTCCCTGTTTTACTATTTCATGAGTAAGTTTACCAAAAAATTCCGGCATAAACATGGCGTTATTTATTAAAATAAACCATTTCATATTTTTGCTTTTTTAAATTGTAACATTAAATCCTTGAAAAAATATATCTCTTTTTTACTTATCCCCTTAAATAATAATATTAAAATTCCATAAACAATAACAGCTATAAATATTGCCAATAATACTTTTGATAATCCTATTGGATTAAACCAAATAATGAATAAGGTCATTAAAATTGAAGCTATAATGCTTTTTACAATAAACTGCCAATCAATTTCAAATTTAAGTTCTTTTTCAGAAAAATACCAAATTGCGCAAAAAACAAAAACATAAGATAAAAGAGTGGTAATAGCAGCTGCTAAAATTCCTAAAATAGGAATAAGTATAAGATTCAATATAATGTTTAACAAGGCAGCAAATAACCAAATTGCTCCGCTAATTTTTGTTTTTTTGGCCAAAACCAAATTTTGGTCAAAAAAACAAGAAGCGCCATATAACAGAATACTTAACGCTATAAAAGGAGTAATAAAGTATGCGTTGTCAGCAATTTCTTTGGTAGAAAAAATTACAAGCAGCTGCCAAGAAAGAATAGACAGGCCGAAAGCAGAAGGAATTGTTCGTTCAGATCCGGCTTCTATCGCTGCGTCCATAGTCGTTTTGTA
>CAZKUM010000002.1:0-30368 GCA_964555955.1 uncultured Candidatus Saccharibacteria bacterium
CATATTTATTATTTAAAATAAATTTAAAAAAAATTAATTATATCTTTAAAAAATTAATTATATTGGGCTTAATTTTAATTCCTATACTAAGCTTAATAATATCTTTTATATTTATACCATCTTTTACTTATCCATCTGAATCTGGGAAAGAAACGATAAATTTATTTAATCATGTAAATGATCAACTTTTAATTTTAGCAAGTAATGAATCTGCCACTTATGCTCTGTATTCTTATGGAGCAATATATAATAATATTTATACTCCAGAGGGCGGAACTCATATTTCAGGATTTCGCACAGCTTTAACAAGATGCTTAAACGATTATGCAAGGCGTGAAGGATTTTTAAAAGAAAAAGACGAAAACTTTACAGGAGACGATGTGAGAGAAGGCTTAACCGCTGTGGTTTCTGTAAAAATAAGAACTCCGCAATTTGAAGGACAAACAAAAGCAAAATTAGGAAATCCAGAAGCCAAAAACGCTGTGGAAATGGCTTTGTCAGAAGGCTTGTCAGATTATTTAGAAAGATTTCCTCAAGATGCTAAGGCCATTATTGAAAATTGTCTTTTGGCAACAAAAGCAAGGTTAGCCGCTAAAGCTGCCAGGCAAACAGTTTTAAGAAAGGGAATTTTAGAGGGATTGGCATTGCCAGGAAAGCTGGCCGATTGTTTGTCAAAAAAACCAGAAGAATCAGAGTTATATATAGTTGAAGGAGAATCTGCCGGAGGCTCGGCAAAACAAGCCAGAGATAGGGGATTTCAGGCGATTTTGCCTCTGCGAGGAAAAATTTTAAACGTTGAAAGAGCCAGGGTTGATAAAATGCTGGCGTCAAAAGAAATTAAATCTTTGATTATTGCTTTGGGAACTGCTGTGGCAGAAGATTTTGACATAGAAAAATTAAGATACCACAGAATAGTTATAATGACCGATGCTGATGTTGACGGAGCGCATATAAGAACTTTGCTTTTAACTCTTTTTTACAGATATTTTAAGCCTATAATGGAGGCAGGCTATATTTATATTGCTCAACCTCCTCTTTATAAAATTCAAACTGGAAAACGCATAGAGTATGCTTATACAGAAGAACAAAAAGACAAAATTGTAAAAGAAATAGGAAAGGCAACTGGCGTATCTTTGCAAAGGTATAAGGGTTTGGGAGAAATGAACTCTGAACAGCTTTGGGAAACAACAATGAACCCTGAAAACAGATTATTATTACAGGTTACAGTTGAAAACGGCCACGAAGCAGATAAAACTTTAGATATGTTAATGGGCGAAGAAGTCGGTCCAAGAAAGAAATTTATTCAAACGCACGCAAAAACAGTAAAGAATTTAGATATTTAATTATATGTTTGATCAATTAAAAAAAATTGCAGAGTTAAAAAAGCTTCAAGATAATTTTAAAAAAGAAAAAACAACAATTGAAAAAAGGGGAACAGCAGTTACAATGAACGGAAATTTTGAGGTTGAAGATATAAAATTGAATTCAGAATTAAGCATAGAAGAACAGCAACAAATTTTGAAAGAATGTTTAAACGAGGCAAGAGAGGATATTCAAAAAAGAATGGCAAAAAATTTAATGAATTCAGGATTTAGTTTTTGAAAGAATAGTTTTTGTATCTAGCACATTGAGACTTGACTTATTGTTATGGTTCAGCTACTATATAAGTAGATGGCCTCCGGGCCATTTTAAAAACCGTGAAAAATTAAAATATGACAATAACACAAAAAATAAGCGTATTTTTTAAAGAAGTTTATTTCGAACTAAAAAGAGTAAATTGGCTGTCGCGCAGAGATGTTTTAAGGTACACATTAATTGTTTTAGCAGTTACCCTTATAGTATCCTTCTTTTTAGGAGGCTTGGATTTTATATTTACAGAAATAATCAAGAAATTTGTTTTTAAATAAAAAACTATGCCAAAGCAAGTAATAGAACAAGAAAGAGGGTGGTACGTGATTCATACTTATTCTGGTTATGAAGATGCGGTTGCAAAAAACCTTAAACAAAGGATAGAGAGTTTAGGTATGGAAGATAAAATTTTTAATGTTATTGTTCCAAAAGAAAAGAAAATAAAAATTAAAAACGGAAAAAGAAAAACAATAGAAGAAAAGATTTATCCAGGTTACGTGCTGGTAGAAATGATAATTACCGATGCTTCGTGGTATGTGGTTAGAAATACTCCACGGGTAACAGGGTTTTTGGGAGCGGGAACCACGCCAATTCCGGTTTCAAAAAAAGATATTGACGACTTAATGAAAAGAATGGAAGTAGGGGAGCCAGAATTTACAATTGATTTTGAAATTGGAGCTTCGGTTAAAATTACAGACGGCCCGTTTAAAGGCTTTGAAGGAAAAGTTTCTGAAATTGATCAAGCACGAGGAAAAATTAAAGTGCTGGTTAATATGTTTGGAAGAGATACTCCGGTAGAATTAGATTCTTTGCAAATTAAAAAAGTTCAATAAAAAATTAAATATTGCTTATAGCTTTTGAACAATTGTAAAAAAGCATAACATAGTATTTAGTTAATAAAAAAAATGGCGAAACAAATTAAGGCAGTAGTAAAAATACAAATACCAGCTGGCAAGGCAACGCCAGCGCCTCCAATTGGGCCTGCATTAGCCCAGCACGGGTTAAATATTGCTGAATTCTGTCAAAAGTTTAATGCGGCAACACAGGCAATGGCAGGATATACTATTCCAGCAGAGGTTACAATTTACGTTGACAGGTCTTATGTTTTTAAACTAAAAACCCCGTTGGCTTCAGAATTATTAAAAAAAGCTGCTGGCGTTGAAAAAGGATCTGGCACGCCAAATAAAACAAAAGTTGGCAAAGTCACAAAAGCCCAGTTAAAAGAAATTGCAGAAAAGAAAATGCCAGACCTAAACACAACAGATATAAACCAGGCAATGAAAATAATTGCAGGAACAGCCAAAAATATGGGAATTGAGGTAAAAGATTAAACAACATATAAAACGAAAAGCAAGGGTTAAAAAGCTCTTGCTTTTTGTTTTAGCAAAGTGGTAGAATAATAAAACATTAAAATTAAAAGTAAAAACTATGGAAGAAATGAAACCTGCCAGCGCAGGCGAGGAAAAATATGTTAGGCCAACATGGGATGAATATTTTTTAAATTTGATAGAACCAATTGGTAGAAGAGCAACTTGCGACCGCGGAAGAAGCGGCTCTATAATTGTCAGTCCCGGGCATACAATTATAGCCACGGGGTACGTAGGATCTCCTCCTGGCCAACCGCATTGTGATGAAGTCGGGCACATGATGAAAACTATAATACATGAAGATGGAACTCAAACTCAGCATTGTGTAAGGACATTGCATGCGGAAGAAAACGCAATTTTACAATGCGCAAAAGATGGCATAAGGCTTGATGGGGCTACAATCTATTCAAAAATGGTTCCGTGTTATAATTGCGCAATGAGAATTATAAGAGTTGGAATTAAAAGGGTTGTTTCAACAAAAAGATATCATGCAGATGGAATGTCTAGGAAATTATTTAAAGATGCCGGAGTAGAATTAGTTGTGATTGATGACTCTGTGCAGGAATATAAAAATCAATAAACAAAATGGACAAAAATGACGAGCAAATTTTAGTTGTGAAAGCAAGCATAATTTTTGAGAAGGGTGTTTGGCAAGGGTTAAAAACTGATAATTTAGATTATTATGTTGATTTAATTAAAAATAATTGTGAATTTAAAAGGAGGGGAGATGTTGAAGAAGATGATTCTTTCCAGCAGATAATTCCATATATTGTTTTTAATTTTAAAGATCAATATTTTATTTATAAATATTTGCCAAAAGCAGGCGAGCAAAGATTAGTTGACACATATCAACTTGGAGTTGGCGGGCATATAAACAAGGAAGACATTAAAGAGGGTAAAGATATTTTAGAAGAGGGAATGATGAGAGAGTGGAATGAGGAAGTAAATTTTAATGGCAATATTTTAGAAAAAAAATTAGTTGGATTATTAAATGATAGCTCACAGCCCGTAGAAAAAGTTCATTTAGGATTAGTTTATAATTTTGTTGGTGACAGCCCGGAAATTTCAATAAAAGAAACAGATAAAATGAAAGGAAAAATGGTTAATTTAAAAGATATTGGGAAATATGTTGCTGGCAACCCTGGCGTTTGGGTGCAATTAATTTATAGAGATTATTTAAAAAATAAAATATGAAAAAAATAATAGGCATAGTCGGAGAAATTGGTTCTGGAAAAGACACGTTTTGCAATTTCGTAAAAGATAACTATAAAAATGTTTATTTTTTAAGATTCTCAGACGGCTTAACGGAAGCCCTAAAAGTTTTTTTTGACGAAATAAAAAGAGACGATCAGCAATGGCTCAGCACCCAGCTCAGAGAAAGATTCGGCCAAGATATTTTAGTGAAAGCTCTGATTAAAAAAGTAAATAGCTTAAATGATGGGATAATTATCTTAAACGGAGTGCGCAGACCGGGAGACTTTGAGGCGCTAAAGCAAATTGGCGGAAAATTAATATATATAACAGCAGAGCCAAAAATTAGGTGGGAAAGAGTAATTATAAGAAAAGAAAAAGCCGATGATGATGTTCCGTTTGAAAAATTTTTAGAAATGGGTAAAGCTGAAGCCGAGCAGCAAATTTCAATTATTGCAGCCGAAGCCGATTTTAAAATAGAAAACAATGGGTCAAAAGAACTATTTTTCGAAGAAATAAAAAAAATAATGGAATTAAGTTAATGAAAAAAGGCAAATTTTTTGTTTTTGAGGGTATAGATGGATGCGGTAAATCAACGCAAACAAAATTATTGGCTGATTATTTTATTAAAAAAGGATACAAAGTAGAAAAAATTGATTTTCCCCAACACGGAGAAAAGTCGTCTGGCCCAGTGGATGAATATTTAACCGGAAAATACGGCGAGGCAAAAGACGTGGGGCCGTATGTAGCTTCAATTTTTTATGCCGTAGACAGGTATGACGCAAGCTTCAAAATAAGAAAATGGATAAATGAAGGAAAAATTGTTATATCAGACAGATATTTAGTTTCTAATATCGGGCATCAAGGAGGTAAAATTATAAAAAATAAAAAAGAGTGGAAAAAATATATAAATTGGCTGTATAATTTAGAATATGGCTTGTTTAAAATTCCAAAGCCAAATTACACGTTTATTTTAAAAACTTCAGCAGAATTTTCTTTAAAATTGGCTCATAAAATAACGGATAAAAATAAACAGAATAGAAGAAAATCCTATCTTGGAAGCAGTAAAAAGCAAGACATACACGAAAAAGATAGAAATCATTTAGAAAATGCTTTAAATTCTTATTTATTGGCCGCGAAAGAGTTTCCAAAAGATTTTAAAGTTATAGAGTGTTTAGTTAAGGGCGAATTGTTGTCTCCGGAAGTAATTAACCAAAAAATAATCGAAGTTGTTAAAAAATTAAAACAATGAAGCAATATTTGGACGTTTTAAAAAAAATAATGGATGAAGGCGTAGACAGGCCAGATAGAACAGGAGTTGGCTCGCGCGCTGTTTTTGGCGTGCCAATGAGGTTTAATATGAAAGACGGATTTCCAGCAATGACAACAAAAAAATTGGCCTTCGAAGCTGTAAAAGCTGAGTTATTATGGTTTTTATCAGGAAGTTCAGACAACAAAGAACTTCAAAAATTAGGTTGCCATATTTGGGATGGAAACGCTGAGGCCGATTATTGGAAACCAAAAGCAAAATTTGAAGGGGATTTAGGCAGGGTTTACGGAGTTCAATGGAGAAATTGGAAGTCGCCTTATACAGATGTTCCTATTGATCAGATAAGCAATGTTATAAATCAGTTAAAGAAAAACCCAGGAGACAGAAGAATGATAGTTTCAGCATGGAATCCTGCAGAGTTGGATATGATGGCTCTTCCGCCATGCCATTTGCTTTTTCATTTTTTTTCTGTGCAGGGAAAGTTATCTTTATTAATGTATCAAAGAAGTTGTGATACATTTTTAGGGGTTCCTTTTAATATTGCTTCTTATTCTTTATTGCTGCATATGGTTTCGCAAGTTGTGGGGTTAGAGCCGCACGAGTTTGTGCATATTTTAGGCGACACCCATATTTATTTAAACCATTTTGAACAAGTAAAAGAACAAATGGCCCGCGAGCCTTATTCTTTGCCAAAATTATGGTTAAATCCGGAAGTAAAAAATATTTTTAGTTTTAAAATGGAAGATATAAAATTAGTTGATTATAAATATCATCCGCCCATTAAAGCTCCAATGGCCGTTTAAATTAGTATGATTTCAATGATATCAGCTGTGGCTGAAAATAAAGTAATAGGAAATAAAAACGCTTTGCCGTGGCATTTGCCGGCTGATTTCAAATATTTTAAAGAAGCTACATTGGGCAAAACAATTGTAATGGGTTTAAATACTTTTAATTCTATTGGGGCAAAACCTTTACCCGAAAGAAAAAATGTAGTTCTAAATAACGATCCAAACTATGCAGCTCCTAACGGATGTTTTGTGGCGCGCTCAATTGAGGAAGTTTTAGAAATGGCAAACCCTTCGACAAGCTCAGGGCTAGAACCAGAGGTAATGATTTGCGGGGGAGCGTCTGTTTATAAGCAATTTTTGCCTTATGCAAAAAAATTATATATAACTGAAGTACATGCCACCCCAGAGGGAGATACTTTTTTTCCGGAAATTAATAAAGAAGAATGGAAAGAAATATGGAGGGAAGATCATAAAGCTGACGACAAAAACGCATTTGATTACTCTTTTGTGGTTTTAGAGAAGATTTAAAAATTATAAATTGAAAATTAAAAATTCGCTAATATATGGCATATAAACCAACAATTGGGTTAGAAATTCATGCGGAATTAAAAACAAAATCAAAAATGTTTTGTTCCTGCAAAAATGACCCGGATGAAAAACGGCCAAATTATAATATTTGCCCGGTTTGCACAGCGCAACCCGGAAGTTTGCCAGTGGCAAATGAAGAAGCAATAAAAAAAGTTATTAAAACAGGGTTGGCTTTAAATTGCAAAATCGCAGAAAAATCAAAATTTGACAGGAAAAATTATTTTTACCCGGATTTGCCAAAAGGATATCAAATTTCGCAGTACGACCAGCCATTATGTGAAGGCGGATTTTTAGAGATTAAAGATAGAAAAATACGAATAACAAGAATACATTTAGAAGAAGATACGGGAAGTTTAATGCATCCGGAAAATACGGACTATTCATTGGTTAATTTAAATAGAGCAGGAGTGCCTTTAATGGAGCTTGTCACAGAGCCAGATATTACTTCGGGTAAAGAAGCAAGGGAATTTGCAGAAGAGCTTCAAATTATTTTAAAATATTTGGGGGTTTCTGATGCAGATATGGAAAAGGGCCAAATGAGGGTTGAAGTAAATATAAGTATAAGCAAGGGGAAAACACTGGGTACAAAAGTTGAAATTAAAAATTTGAACTCATTTAAAGTTGTTGAAAAAGCAGTTGATTTTGAAATAAAAAGACAAGAAGAAGTTTTGGAGTCTGGAGAAAAAATTGTTCAGGAAACAAGGGGCTGGCATGACAAAAAAGAAATAACATTTTCGCAGAGAGAAAAAGAAGAAGCGCACGATTATAGATATTTTCCAGAGCCTGATTTACCTCTAATGAATTTTGAGAAAGATTATATAGAAAAAATAAAAGCAGAAATACCCGAATTGCCGGCAGGCAAAAGAAAAAGATTTGCTAAAGAATATGGCTTGGATACAGGATTAATTGAGATTTTTGTCAGTAATAAAGATTTAAGCGAATATTATGAAAAAGTTGTTTCTGAATTTGAGGAGTGGTTGAAAGACGAAGGGGAAAAGCCCCACGAAAAATTATATAAGTTAGTTGCTAATTATTTAATATCTGATGTACAGGGTTTATTGCAAGGCAAAGAGTTTAAGGAATTCTCCGCCCAAGGCGGACCAGCCTCGGGCTGGAAAATTACTCCAGAAAATTTTGCAGAATTTATTAAAATGATTTATAAAAATGAAATTTCAAGCAAAGTGGCTAAAATGGTTTTAGCTGATATGTTTAATACGGGGTCAGACCCATCAACTATTGTAGATGAAAATAATTTAAGGCAGATGTCAGACGATTCTGAACTTGAAAATATTATAAAAGAAATTATTTTAAAAAATCCAAAAGCAGTTGAAGATTATAAAAAGGGCAAACAAAATTCTCTGCAATTTTTAGCAGGGCAGGTGATGGCAGTTACAAGAGGCACTGCTAATCCCGGGAAAGTCCGCGAACTTTTGAGTAAATTATTGAAATAATTAAATCAAAAAAACAGCCCCAACTCGCGTAAAGCAAGCTGGGGCTTTTGGTTTGGCGGAGGGCCCTAGTATTGGGGTTTTGGCGTTGGGTCGGCGGCTCCGCCGAAATTTTCGAATGGATTCGCGTGGCGCCCAAGCCCGTAGGAAAAGCAAGGAAGAATTCTTGGAGGAGTTGCTCTGTTTCCTAGCGGGCAAACCCTACGAAGAATTTTCAACATTTCTTTGTCTGGCATTCCTCCATAAATCCAGACTTCTCCGTTTTCAAGAATCGCAACTGTACAGCCGTCATCACAGCCCCAATGGCCGAGATGAAACTGAGGCGCTTGTATGGGCTCCTCTTCGTCCGATGTAGCATCGTAAACTGGCAAGCCGGTCACGTGAATGAACTTTTCCCTTACAAGCTCGTTCCTTTGGTCCACTAGTGGCAGTGTCGTCGTAGCCATAAATAGGCCTCCCTTATGCAAAAGTGAAAGAACAAGTATTGGTTAAAATCCAATAATTAATCATATCATTTTTCAATGAAGATGTCAATAGCGTGTATGATTTTTTTATAATCGTCCATCCAATTTATTTTTTTATCTTTTTTAAACCATGTCATCTGCCGCTTTGCATAATGCCAGGTATTTGCTTTTATAATTTCTGATGCCTGCTCTAATGTTGTTTTTTTACCCGCCCCGTTTTTTTCGGGGTTTAAATATTCAATTATTTCGCGGTATCCAATGGCGTCAAAGGCTTGTTGATAGCCGCCAGCCTCGACGCTAGGCGGGTATTTTTTTATTAAATTTTTTACTTCTTTGACTAATCCGTTTTTTATCATTTCGTCAACGCGCTGATTTATGCGTTTTTGTAATTCTTCTTTGGGAACTGAAATTCCAATTTCCAAAACGTCAAAAATTGGGTTTCCTTGTTTTCTTTGCAGAGAAAATGGTTTTTTAGTTAAAAGGGTGACTTCTAAAGCCCTTATAACTCTTCGTGGGTTTTTTGGGTCAACAATATAAGCTGATTCAGGGTCAAGTTTTATTAGTTTTTTAAAAACGTAATTTAATCCATATTTTTCTATATCTTTTTCAATTTTTACCCGCAAAAAAGGATCTGGCTTAACTTTTGGAATATCAAGATTTTCGGCTACCGCCTTTATATAAAGCCCTGTGCCGCCAACTAAAATTGGCAGTTTATTTCTTTTTAAAATTTGGTTTATTTTTTGTACAGCGTCATTTTTGTATTCGGCTACTGTATAATTTTGATTTGGTTTTTTAATGTCTAAAAGCCAGTGGGGAACTTTGCATTGTTCTTTTTTTGTGGGCTTTGCAGTGCCAATGTCCATGCCTTTGTAAATTTGCCTTGAATCAGCCGAAACCACCTCTGCGCCGTTAATGCCAAGTTTTTTAAATCGTTGCCCTTCGGCTATGCTCAGGGCCAATTTGACGGACAAATTGGTTTTCCCAGACGCAGTTGGCCCTAAAATTACAATTAATTTATTTTTCATTAATAATTTCGCCATTTAAGATAAACGGATAGGCTTCGGTAATTTTTACCTTAACTAATTTTCCTAAAAGGTTTTTTGCAGATGCTATTTTTATTGTTTTATAGTGTTCGTTTTTGCCAAACCAATTTTCGCCTCTTTGACTATCTATTAAAACTATTGTTTCTTTGCCAATTATTTTTTTGTTTTTTTCCAAAGCAGTTTGTTTTAAAATTTCTGTTAAAACTTTTTCCCTGCGTTTTTTTTCAATAATTAAAACATTGTCTTTTAATTTGGCGGCGGCAGTGCCGGCTCTGGGCGAGTATTTATTTATATATGCCATATCAAACTTAATTTCGCGGAATAATTTTGCAGTATTTTCAAACTGTTTTTTTGTTTCGCCAGGAAACCCCACAATAATATCTGTTGATATAGAAATATCTGGAATTTTTTCTCTTAATTTTTTAATTTTATTTTTATAGTCTTTTACAGTGTAATGCCTGTTCATTAATTTTAAAACCTTATCATCGCCGGCTTGCACTGGCAAATTTAAGTAAGGCGTAATTTTGCCCTGCCTACCGGCAGGCAGGCTCCAGTTTGCCATTGCATTTATAACTTCGTCGGTAAAATCTTTTGGGTGGCTTGAAGTAAACCTTATCCAAAACTTTCCTTTGATATTATTTACTATTTTCAAAAGCTCTGCAAAAGTTATTTTACCATCTTTATAACTATTAACGTTTTGCCCCAAAAGCCAGATTTCTTTATAGCCCTCACTAATAAGATTTTTTATTTCTGAAATTATTTCTTCTGCCGGACGTGAGATTTCACGTTCGCGAGTGTAGGGAACAACGCAATATGCGCAAAAATTATTGCAGCCTGTCATTATTGGCACATTAGCTGAAAATTTATTTGAATATTTTGGGGCGATATTTAAATAATCGCTCGGCAGGTTTTTAAAAATTTGTTGCCCCGCTAAAATATTAGGAAGTTCTGTAATATTTTTTATATCTAAAATATAGTCAAAAATTTCTTCAAATTTTTTCTTGTCTTTTTTTAGCACGCATCCGGTTAAAACAGTTACTGGTTTATTTTTCTTTTGTTTGAGTTTTTCGACAAGGCCATAAATTCTGTTTATGGCAGATTGCCTTACCGAGCAGGCATTAATTACAACCAAATTTGCATCAGCCATATCTTTGGCAGGTTTGTATTTTAAGTTTTCTAAAACTGCGGCAATTCTTTCAGAATCCGATATATTCATCTGGCATCCGTATGTTATAACGTGATATTTCATGAAGCTAATAATACAACAAAAAAACAGCTTCGTAAAGGAGCTGTTTTTTTGTTGTATCTTACTGAGCGCTTGTCGTATTTGGATTTAGAATATTCTGCAGGGCCTTTGTGCATTCTTCTTTTTCTTCAAAAGTTCTAAGAGTTTGGTACATATATGCTCCGCAGAATTCTTTTTCTTGGCAAGTTCGGTTATCTTTATCAAACCACCAAAGGTCTTCGCATTCAGTTTTTACATCTCCGCATTTGCCTTCTGAGGCAATTTTCGTTCCGGCGGCTTTCGCTAAACATTCGTTGCCGTATGTTACTCCGTCTTTGCCGCATACTGGCTCATATTCTTGTGTGCAAATTTTTTGTTCTGAACGGGTTAAACAATTAAATCCCGTAATGCATTCTTTTCCATCCCTTTGCATTTTTATTATGCCATTTTTACAGAAATCAGCAACCGGTTTTGAAACAACGGGACAATTTTTTTCTGCATTTTTTTCTGTCGCTTTTTCTATTAATTTATCGTTTACTTTTTCTCTAACGTTTTCTTTTATGTCATCTAATTTTTGCTTTATATCATCTGGCATTTTTTCTTTTATCTTATCTAAAATATCAGTATTAATCGCATCTCCATTTTGCAGAGATTCTTTTATCTTATTTATGATTTGGTCTTTATTATCCTGAAGTCTTGTCATCACATCCTTGAATTTTTCTAAATGCTGTTCTCTTGCTTCTTTAATTTTTTCGAATGCTGCCTCTGGCACTTGCCCTTCAAGCTTTTGGAGAATTTTTTCTTGCAACACCTGCTGATTCGTAAATTTATCTAAAAAATTATTTACTTCTTGATTGTTGTCCGCCTTATCTTTTATTTCATCAGCTGCGTTTTTTACCTTGTCTAAAGCCTCTTTATAGTTTTCTATGGCATCTTTTATTTTTTCTGAGTCAGCTCCATTGTCAGACATTTTTTGCAATTCAATTATTTTTTCATTCGTAAATTTGTTTTCAAGTTCCGCTTTTTTTACTTTGTTGATAGTAAAAAATAATTGAATTCCTCTGCCCCAATTTTTTAAAAAATAAAAAGGGCTGTCTGGTAAAATGTTTTGGTTGCTTACTCCAAGGTCTGTTGGCAAAACCTGAACGCTATCTTGAGTTGTTGTTGTTGAATTAGTTTGCGCATTTATTACGCCAGAAAAACTAATAAAAGTTAAGCAAACTGCCGCTAATAATATTATCGTTAATTTATTTTTCATAGAATATTTTTATTAAATATTATTATAAGTTATCGACCTTTTTAGCGAATTTCTTCCTTTTTTTCTTTTATAAAATATCGCCATCTTTCTAAAAATTCAACGAAAACAGAAAATGGCATATCAATTAAAGCATTAAAAAAGGTGGCAATAGCGTTATATTGTTTCCATGTGTTAGAAAGCCATTGTCCTATTCCGGTTATCGGCAGCAACAAAACATCCGACATAAAACTGAAAAAACTTTCTGGCCTTTCTTCAATAGTTAGTTCTTCTGCCCGTTTTCTAATTGCAGTTCCGGCAAAAAGTATTAAAGTGATAAATACTATATTTATTATAATTGAAGTGATGGGGAATTTAAAGAAGCTAAAAATCCAAATAATTGTTCCAAGCGACACTACGGCTCCCAGCGCATAAAAAATAGAAATAATTAATCTTGTGAAAAATCCCCGTTTTTTTTGTATTTTTATTTCGTATGTGTCTATTTTTTCTTTTTGATATGCAATTTTCATTGTTTCCATTACAGCTATGCTTAAGTTTCTGTTAGAAGGTTTTTTTATTGTTGCAACTAAAATAAACATTAAAATAGTTGGTATTAAAACGTCTGCTGCCAATAAAATAAAATTAAGGTGCCCTGTTAGCATTTCAGATAACAACACTTCCAATAATACCAAAGATAAAACTTTAGTTAAAAAAATAGATAAAGTTGAATAAATAGCCGCCCTTTGAAGCCTTGCTTTAAGCGTGGATAATCTTTTACCATAAGATGATTTTATTAAACTTTCTAATACAGCAGGATCTTGGATTTTTCTGCCTATTTCTGCCGGGTTGTCAGTAGACAATATATCTCCCAATAATAAGTATGGAGTATCGTATTTTTCGCATATTGCATAGAATTTTTTTAAAAGCGGGTGATTTAATTCTCTTTCTATTTTATTCCATATTTTATAAACATTTTGGGCGATTTTAAAAAGTAAATCTTCACCATTTTCATGCCAGTTTGGATATTTATGCGTTATAAGATTGTAATTTATAATAGGTTTGTCCAGTTTAAAAAGAGCCTGCTGAACAGCAATGTAAATTTGAGTATCTTCGTCCTCTTTTTTTAACAAGCCTCTTTCAAAAATATTTTCGTTTACTTTTATTCTTTCTTTCATTAACTCAAACATATAATCTATTAAAGCTCTTTCTTTTATGGCGGGAACTAAAATTTCTTCTATTTCACAGGCAGTAATTTCTAAAAGCCAGTTATAAAATTGCAATCCGGCTTTACCTTTTTTATTTTCCGGGCTGTTTTTTAAAATAAAAACATATTTGTCTATTACTTTTTGAACATCAATAATTTTTGACTCTTCAATTTTGTCGTTTAAAAAGTGGCCTCCGCGGATTAACTCTAAAACCAAGGGTTCTGCTATTTGCTCGTCTGGCGAAAAATTACTTAGCTCTAAATCAAAAAATCTTCTTTTTAATTTTCTGATAATAGCCGCTCTTCGCATTAAGTGCTCTTCTTTCCAGTCAACTATTGTTCTTATGTGCTCGTAAAAAGCGGCAACCCTTAGGGCAACTTCGTCAACGTGTATTGTTAAAACGCCTTCTTTGGGTTTTAAAGACTGCTGCCAAAGATTATATTTTGAGATTAAATTTTTTGTTGCCGCAGAAAGTTCTGCCATAAAATTATTTTTTGCTATTTATTTCCTTTATAATTTTTTCAACGAACTTATTTGGAGCCATAGTTCCGATATCCCCCTTACCGCGTTCTCTAACTGAAACCGCATTTGCAGAAACTTCTTTATCACCCAAAATTAAAAGATAAGGGATTTTTTGCATTTCAGCTTCGCGGATTTTTTTGCCTAAAGTTTCATTTTCATATTTCAATTCAATGCGTATATTTTTTTCTTTTAATTCTTTTTCAATTTTTTTTGCATATTCAAAATGTTTTTCAGAAATTGGGATTACGCTAACCTGAACAGGGGATAGCCATAATGGAAACGCCCCGGCATAATGCTCTATTAAAATTCCAAAAAATCTTTCAGGCGAGCCTACAATGGCCCGATGTATCATTACAGGAGTTTTTTCTTTGCCATCTGAATCTGTATATTTTAAGCCAAATCTTTCGGGCATTATAAAATCAAGCTGTATTGTTGAAAGCTGCCATTCTCTGCCCAGAGAATCTCTAGAAATTAAATCCATTTTTGGTCCGTAAATTGCAGCTTCGCCTTCTGCTTTAAAATATTCAATTTTATTTTCAACTAAAATTTCCTCAAGCAATTGCTGGGATTTTTTCCATGTTTTTGCATCGCCTAAATATTTTTCAGGATGTTTTTGATCCCACAAAGAAAGCCTGATTTTATAATTCATTCCAAATGTTTTCATTGCTTTTTCTACTATTAAAAGCACTGATTTAAATTCGTCTTTTATCTGGTCTTCGCGGCAGAAGCAGTGGCCGTCATCTTGCCTAAACCCGCGCAGCCTCGAAAGCCCAGAAAGCTCGCCGGTTTTTTCGTCTCTATAAAGCATAGAAAAATCAGCAATTCTTATAGGTAAATCTTTGTAACTTTTTGGTTTTGCTGCAAAAATTTGGGTATGTTGAGGGCAATTCATCGGCTTTAAAAAATATTCTTCTTTTGTGTAGTGAGAGTGTACCAAAAACATATCGTCTTTATATTTTTCATAGTGACCAGAAACCTTAAAAAGTTCTGCGCGGTTCATGTTCGGCGTTTGCACTTCTTGATATCCAATTCCTTTTTGAAGCTCGTTGCAATAATTTTTA
Organism: uncultured Candidatus Saccharibacteria bacterium; assembly: GCA_964555955.1. Lineage (GTDB taxonomy): Bacteria > Patescibacteriota > Minisyncoccia > Minisyncoccales > Staskawiczbacteraceae > JBBTQL01. The sequence goes on from CAZKUM010000002.1 coordinate 15,036, forward strand.
ATTTCATCTAAAACAGCAACGCCTTTAAAAGTATAAAGAGGAAGCCCCGGCCCAACTAATTCTGAAAAAACAAATAAGTCTAATTTTTCACCCAGTTTTCTGTGGTCGCGTTTTTCTGCCTCTTCTTGCATTTTTGAATAATCTTGCAATTCTTTTTCAGTTTCAAAAGCTAAACCATAAATTCTTGTCAGCATTTTATTTTTTTCATTTCCCTTCCAGTAAGCTCCGGAAATTTTTGTAAGCTTAAAAGTTTTTAAATTTATTTCGCTAGTATTTTTTACATGAGGCCCTTTGCACAAATCTGTAAAATTACCGTTAATGTAAATTGAAACATTTTTGCCCGGCAATTCTTTTATTAGTTCTAATTTATATGGCTGGCCTGCAAACAATTTTTTTGCTTTTATTTTTGAAATTTCTTCTTTTTCAAATTTTTGGTTTTGTAAAATCAACTGGCGCATTTTTTCTTCAATTTTTTTTAGGTCGTTTGGCTCAGATGGTTTTGTCAATTGAAAATCGTAATAAAAACCGTTTTCAATTGCCGGCCCTATTCCTAATTTCGTTTTAGGCCAAAATTCTAAAACTGCTTGCGCCATAATATGCGATAGGGAATGGCGTATATTTTCTATATTTTTCATAGTAATACTTGACACGATTAATTTTATATGATATTATTAATATAATAAGGTAAAGTGATTTTTCACAATTTTTGGAGAAAAACCATGACTAAGGCTAAAGCTAAGGTTTTCAGCCAAGAAGAGGTGATAGAAGTCAGAGGGCCTAATTTGGGAAAACTTGAACAACGACTTGACTCGTTGAATCCTCAAGACAGAGGCTTAGAGCTCAAAAGAGCAGGAGCAGATGGAGACGATTTCGTTTTCAAGTTTACACAGGCCAACCAGCCTTCCAAACAGCCCCAGTAGGTCCCGTTAACTCGGGGGCACATGCGCCAAGGTTTGTTTTACAGACCGCGGCGCCTTTTTTTATTTCTTAATCTTACCATCTTTATTTTTATCAAGAAAGTCTTGACAAAAGTATATTATAGGTGTATCATTAAATATAGCACACAATAGGTTTTTTTCTGCCAAGCTTGTGCAAAAGCAGACAAAGGCCAAACCATAGGAGGTCTATTATGGACAGTCTTACTAAGTATGTAATTGTCGTTACTACCTTTTTATGCGTCGTTTGTGTTGTGGCGCTTGTTGTGTTAGACAGCAAGCGCACAGATCAACCCCTGCATCAGGAATCAGCTAAGGTGGAAAGCGACCAGGGGTATCAAGATGAGGCTGACAAGATTGTTAGCCAGATTAGGTACATTAAGGATGAGCGAACCGAAATATGTTTTGCCTATATCTTGGATGAACAGGGGAAGATTCAGTTTTTCACCTGTGTGCCAAGCAATATGGTTCAACCAACGTTGCTCAAGATTGGCAAGACTGAGGGAAAACAGCCCTAAACGATAAAGGTCTAAGCAGGCCAACTGCTTACCGCGTTGAGAAATACGCGGTTTTTTTATGTTTTGTGCTGAAAATTGACGGTCGTCAATAAATTGACACTAAAGAATTAAGAGGCTATTATAAATATAAAAATAAAATGTCTGATTTAAAAGAAAAAATATTATTATCGCTTTTGGCTGGAATTGCATTTGGATGTGCAGTTACTCCTAGCCAGCAGAACAGAGTTTTAAAATCGTTTGCCAAAATTTGGGGTACTAATAATAAAGAAATTTCAAAGGAATTAAGGACTCTGAAGCGAAATCAATTAATTAAAAAGATTATCCGAAAAGACGAATCTACATATAATTTAGAATTGACCGAAAAAGGTAAACTAAAAGCATTAGATTATTATTTTTTCAGAAAATTAAAAATTAAAGATAAAAAATGGGACGGCAAATGGCGTATGCTGATTTTTGATGTGCCAGAGCGTTTACGCAACGGAAGAAATGCCTTGAGATGGAAAATTAAGAAATTGGGGTTTTATGAATTGCAAAAAAGTGTTTTTATAATTCCTTATGAATGCAAAAAAGAAATAGATTTTGTTGTTCATTATTTCAATTTAAAACAGTATGTTTATTATGGTATTTTTGAGATAGGGGACGAAAGAACAAATAAAAAATTAATGAAAACATTCCAAATCACAGATTAAAGTGTAGGTGTACAAAAATTGACGGTCGTCAATAAATAGACTTCAAGGGTATTAGAGATTTATTAATAGCTATGATTCCCGCGGAACAAGAATTTCTTGCGCGTCGTCGGCTACAATTTTAATTTCGCCATTTCGGTCGTCAACGCGGCCGGCAACAAAAATTATTTTATTTTCTTGCAAAGCAACAGGATTTCTTTCTAAAAGATTTGGGAAAATTACAACTTCTGTTTTGCCGGTTAAATCTTCAAGTTTCATAAACAGCATTGGCTTGCCGTTTTTAGTGATAATTTTTTTAACAGAAGAAACTAACCCGCCAACAATAATTTTTTTATTTACAAAACTTGCGTCAATTCTTGAAATTGGCGTTGTTTTATTTTCAAAAAGTTTTTTAAAGCCGTACAAAGGGTGCGAGCTAACGTAAAGCCCAAGCAGTTCTTTTTCCCAGCCCAGTTTTTCAAAGTTGCTGGCAGGCGTGGCCGGTTCTAATTTTATTTCACTATTGATTTTTACTCCAGCTGACGCAAAAAGCCCCATTTGGTTTGAATTATTGTTTTTGTTGTTTTCTCTTGCAATTTCAAGCATTTTTTCTAAGTTTGTCAGTAATTGGTTTCTTTCGGCAAACTCGTCAAAAGCTCCGGCTTTTATTAAAGCCTCCATTGATTTTTTGTTTAAATCTTTAGATTTTACTCTGTGTATAAAATCGCTAATAGATGCAAATTTTCCGTTTGCTTTTTTTTCTTCAACAACTGCGTCTATAATATTTACCCCAACATTTTTGATGGCTAATAAACCAAACCTAATTTGATTTTTGCCCTCAACAACTGTAAAGTTTTTTAAAGATTCATTTATGTTTGGAGGCAAAACTTCAACATTCATTTTTTTGCACTCGTCAATTAAAAAGGCAATTCTTTCAACATCTGTTCTTTCTGAAGTTAAAACTGAAGCCATAAATTCAACAGGGTAGTGAGCTTTTAAGTAGGCTGTTTGGTAGGCAATTGTGGCATAAGCTGCAGAGTGCGATTTGTTAAATCCGTAAGCTGCAAAAGGTAAAATCCATTGCCATAATTCTTCGCCAACTTTTTTTGAAGCGCCATTTTTTACAGCTCCTTCAATAAATTTTGTTTCTTGAGCGTCTAAAAGATTTTTAATTTTTTTACCAACAGCTTTTCTTAAAACATCAGCTTCGCCCAAAGTAAACCCGCAAACTTCCTGGGCAATTTTCATAAGCTGTTCTTGATAAATGCAAATGCCCTGTGTTTCTTTTAATATGGACTCTAATTTTGGATGCAAGTATTCTATTTTTTGACCTCCATGCTTTCTTGAAATATAATCTGGAATAAATTGCATAGGGCCCGGGCGATATAAAGCTACCATAGCGGTAATATCTTCAAAAGTTGTAGGATGAAGTTCTTTTAAATATCTTTTCATGCCATCGCTTTCTAGCTGAAAAACAGAAGTTGTTATGGCATCTTGCAAAAGTTTAAAAGTTTTTGCGTCGTCATAAGGAATTTTATCTAAATCAATTTTTAAATTATTATGCAAAACATAAATGCGAGCCAAGGTGTCTTCTATTATGGTAAGGTTTTTTAACCCTAAAAAGTCCATTTTTAAAAGGCCTAAGTCTTCAATGCTGTGCATTTCGTATTGAGTTATAATGCCTTCTTCAGACTGGGTTGACCTTTGCAATGGGACAGAGTTGGTTAAAGAGTCGGCCGAAATCACAATTCCGCAGGCGTGAGTTGAAGCATGGCGGGCAACTCCTTCAAGTTTTTTGCCTAAATCAATTAAGCGTTTTGCCTGGTCATCCATTTTATACATATCTTTAAACTCTGAAACTTTTTCTAATGTTTCTGCCAAATCCATGCCAGTTGGAATCATTTTTGCCAGCGAGTCGCAATAAGAATAAGTGTACTGCAAAGCCCTGCCAACGTCGCGAATAACAGCGCGGGCCGCCATTGTTCCAAAAGTAATAATTTGGGCTACATGGTCTTGGCCGTATTTTTCTGCAACATATTTTATAACCTCGTCTCTTCTTCTGTCGGCAAAATCTAAATCAATATCAGGCATAGAAATTCTTTCAGGGTTTAAAAATCTTTCAAAAAGCAAATTATGTTTTAAAGGGTCAACATTAGTGATATTGGTTAAATAGGCAACTAATGAGCCGCCGGCAGAACCTCTGCCGGGCCCCACAATTATTCTGTTTTCTTTTGCCCAGTTTACAAAGTCTTGCACAATTAAAAAATATCCTGCAAAGCCGGTTTTTTTAATTACGGAAAGTTCATAATTCATTCTTTCAATAATTAGATTTCGGTCAATATTTTCGCCCGCCTGCAACGCCTTCGGCTCGACCGTCTCGCTACGAGAAGCGTTACGGGCGGGCGTAGCCGATGCGGGCAGGCCAAATCTTGTTTTAAGCCCTTGCCAGCAAAGTTCTTCTAAAAATTGTTCTGCTGTTTTTTCTTCTGGCAACGAGAAAGTAGGCAATTTTGTTTTACCAAGCTCAATTTGCAAATTACACAGATCGGCTATTTTTTGCGTGTTTTCAATTGCCTCTGGGGTGTCTTTAAAATGTTCATGCATCGCTTCAGGGCTTATCATTGAAAAATTATCTTGAGCCATAGACAGCCTTTCTGGGTCGTTTGCGTCAGCTCCCGTGTTTATTAACATTAAAACATCTTGGGCTTCTGCGTCTTCTTTTCTTAAATAATGTATGTCGTTTGTGGCAACTAAAGGTATGCCGGTTTTTTTAGAAAGTTCTATAAGCCTTTTGTTTGCGGTTGCTTGTTCTGGTATATTGGCATGGTGCTGTAATTCTAAATAAAAGTTTCCTTTGCCAAAAAAGGATTCATATTTTTTTGCGGTTTCTTCAGCTTCTTCGTTTTTGTTAGACAAAAGAAGCCGTGGAATTTTTCCCTGAATGCAGGCGGATAACCCAATTAAGCCCTCGGCATATTGGCTTAAAAGTTCTTCATCTATTCTGGGCTTGTAATAAAAACCTTCTAAATGCGCTTTAGAAACAAGCTTAACCAAATTTTTATATCCCTGCTCATTTTTTGCCAGTAAAATTAAATGATGCCTTCTTGAGTCTATGTTTGGCCTTTTGTCTTGCATTTTGTCTATGGCAACATAAACTTCGCAACCTATAATTGGTTTTATTCCTTTTATTTTTGCTTTTTTAAAAAATTCAATAGCGCCATACATTACTCCGTGGTCGGTTAAGGCAACAGAATCCATTCCAAGCTCTTTTACATAATCTAAAAGCTCGTCAATTTTTGGCAGGCCGTCAAGAAGGGAATAGTGGCTGTGAACATGTAAATGAGTAAATTTCATAAAATAATCCTAATCTACGAATTTATCCGAATGCAACAAATATCCGGATGCTTTATTTTACTTTTTATGTTCTGCGCGGTCAACTATTGACAATATATTATTTAGGGTGTATAATTAAAATATAGGGAATCAAAACCTTAAATCCTGTTTTGGAGATGAAAGATGACGGTTAAGGAATCGAAAGAAGTTAGGGGATCAAAGTGGGTTTTAGCTATGTTTATAGCTGCTTTTGCGGCTGTAATCTTGGGTATTGCCCATGCGGCGATTTGCCAGATGTTGGGAAAGTAGGCAGGGACCCTCTCCTATAAGAGCGGTTCGCAAGATGGCCGGTTGAGCTTGTAGCTCCTGGCTGTCGGGGCCGTTGTGTGTCGCGCGACATGCAACGGCCTTTTTTATTGCATATACAATGGTAAAATAAGAAAATGATTTATCCAAATTTTGTTGAAGAAAAAAAATTATGGAAAAGGGGATATAGGTTTGTTGCCGGGTTAGACGAAGCAGGCAGAGGGCCTTTGGCTGGCCCAGTTGTGGCTGCCGCCGTAATTATTTTAGATTATAAAAAAATAAAAATAAAAAATGTTAAAGATTCAAAAAAAATGACGCCAAAGGCGCGTGAAGAAATTTATGAAATTTTAACCAACCATCCGCATATTAAATGGGGGATTGGCATTGTTTCAGAAAGGTTGATAGATAAAATAAATATTTTAGAGGCAACAAAACTGGCTATGAAAAAATCAGTTAAAAATTTGAGCCCTGATTTTTTAGTTATAGACGGAAATTTTAATATTAATTCTGATATTCCTCAAAAATCTATAATAAAAGGAGATTTAAAAGTTTTTTCAATTTCTGCCGCATCAATTATTGCCAAAGTGACAAGAGACAGAATAATGCATAATTTTCATAAAAAATATCCGCAATATGGGTTTGACAAGCACAAGGGATACGGCACAGCTCATCATTTTAAAATGATAAAAAAATACGGCCCGAGTAAAATTCACAGAAAAAGTTTTTATCCAGTAAGTATTTTTATTGAGGCAAAATAAAAAGCCCTGATCGTCCATTAATCAGGGCATGTTTTTTATTATTTCGCGGCAACTACTTCGGTCGCGTTTTTTGCATACGGCCAATACCTCCATTTGTAGGTCATTGACCGCCACTCGGTTTTCCAAGAGCTTGCAGTGAACTGTTGTTTTTTTACACCAGCAGTGCTTCCATACTTTTTTTTGGTTTCTTTTTCCCAGTTCGCCTCCATTTTTTTTCTGGTTTTTTCAACTTCCACAGATTTTTTTAATGGAGACAAATCCATATTTGTGCTGATTGGCTTTATGGCGGCGTACGAATCGCCAAATTTTAGTACAATTATCTTGTTTAAAGGAACTAATACCTGCGGCAAACTTTTACCATTTCCATCGCGACAATTTGTTTGATTCCATCCTTTATATTCGTACTTAGAAGGGTCTGCAATCTTGCTGATATCAGTTTCGTCTATTAGGGCAAAGAATAAAAGCCCTTGGTTGCTGTTTTTTGATTCTTCTGTTTCCAGAAAAATAAAAATAGAGCCTTCAGGCATTGATGGCAACGGACCTGCTCCTCCTCGCCAAGCGGTTCTGATAGATCCAACCGTAAAGGCACAGATGCTAGGCCAAATATTTGACACTGACAATTTGTTTTTGCCAGATGTTGACGGAGGAACGTTAGCAGGGGTTTTATCACCTGAAACCATCGGCATATTTGCTGTGAAAAACGGCGGGGTGCAGTAAAAGAATACTTCTGGAACAGAATCCAAGAGTATACTTGAATGTCCAGCGTCCCACAGGTTTAAGCTGCCGTTTTCGTCTCTGAAAATAAAGACATCATTTATCCAGTGATGCCTGGTGCCTTTAATTCCAGTGGTGATCATTTCTGACTGGATTGTGAAAACATTGTTCACCGGCAAGTTGCGGAAAGAATATTTTGGATGTTTTACTAAGCCGCTTCTTTTAATGCCGTTTTTTATCTGTTCTCCGTCCAGTAAAAACATAATTCCTTCCGAAATAAAAGCGAGCCCTCCGTTTGGTTCTGGTTTCCATACTAATCCTTCGCAATTGCGAAGTTGCACAGGTATTTCATAAATTCCTGGGTGCAAATTTTTATAGACTTTTCCTGTCGCGCTGTCTCTTACATTTTTTTGGCTTTCACTTCTAATTTCAATAGGCCCCCATCCAAAAGGAGTCTGGTATATTACGGCAAACAATTCTTCTTCGGGTTTTTCAGTTGTAAGCCATGTTGCAAAATGCCCGTCTCTTCTAAATGAAAACCGTTTAATGCATTCGTTGCCCATAAGGCTTGCATTAGCTTCTATGTCATGCTCGGGTCCTATGGGAAAAATAGGGCTGTTAGGTTTTCCTGGATTGCTAAAATATTCCGGGTTTGTTCTGAAAGGCCAAACTGGAGCACAGAAATTAGTGTTTCCGCAGTATTGCCAAGCTGGCAGCAGCGGCATATTGCCATTAATGTCTTTTTTAAAAAAGACAACTGCGTTGCATATATCTTTTTTCGCTATATATAGCGGCAAATACTGAGGGTAGTCCGAAGAGTATTTGCTGAACCAAAGCTTGTCTATATCGCTTCCAGGCTTTATGGGAACCATAGAATCGCCTGTTTTTTCAAACTCAAAAGATATATTGTTCCCGTTTTTGGAAACAACAATATTTTTGGCAGATTGCGGCAGAATCACACTTGTGGTTCCGTTTGCAATCTCTCTATCGTTTCCAATAGGCTTAAAAACAGTTCTCTCTAAAAGATATGGTTTTCCATTAGGCAGAAGCTTTATCCAAAGCTTGCGATCCCTTATCCAAAACAAAGTCGTTCCATCTTCTGAGATAGTAAAAGGGTCTTTGGCAGTTGTCTCATCAACGTCATCTGTAATTTTTGTTTGTTGTTTTGTTGTGAAATCGTAGTAAACGAGGTTTTTACCGCCAGAAAAAACAATACCTCCTGGGATTTCTTTTGCCTCGGCAAAAACACACAGAACCAAAACAAGCAAACAAGCCAACACAAAGTTCGTCTTCATAGCATCAGCTCCTTAAAATGTTTGCCTTGTTAAATACGCCAGAAAGCGGTATTTAACGAGGCAGGGTTGTCAAAGTGCCACACTATATTAACTATATGACGGCCTATAGTTTTGTCAAGTTTTATGGGTTTTTTTAAAAAAAAGTTATCCACAGGCGTAAAGAATTGACACACTTGTTTTAGAAAATATAAAAAGTTAAAATAATAAAATATATGCATAATCGTTAAATTATTAAACTGTTAAATTATTAAATAACGTTATTTAATAATTTAACAACAAAACAATTTAGCAATTTAATAAAATGAATAAGTCATTAGCATTTTTATTAGTAATCGCAGGAGTAATTATTTTTGTTTTGGGCGGAGGCGCTGGCGTTTTTTATCAAACACAACAGAGCCAATTGGGAATTATAGGTGCTCCGCAAAATAGCGCGGCAGAAACTGCGTTAAAATCATTGTCTTCAAAAGTTATTCCCTCAATTGTAGCTTTTGGCGAAGTGTCAAACATATCTGGAAAAAATATTACATTAAAAAATGCTGGGGAAAGTTTAACAATAAAAATTGATGACAATGCGCAAATTTCTTCTTTTAATGCAGCCCCGGCAAAAGGAACAACTGCTCCTACTCAAGCAAAAGCTGAATTTAAAGATATTAAAATTGGCAATACCTTAAGTATAAATTTAAGGCTTTTATCTAGCGGCACTTTAAAGGGCATGTCGGTTGTTATTGTTAATTCTTTGCCAAACACAAACGTTGGTCCAAAATAATATTATAGAATTTATGGCAAAAATAAATTCGTTTTACTTGTTTTCTTTTGGATTAATTGCCTTATTAGCTGGTTTTGTATTATATTCGTCTATAGATCCGGCTGTGATTATAACTTCTGCGCAATCTTCAAGCTCTGGTTCAAGCTCCAGCTCAAGTTCCAGCTCAGGCTCTAGCTCAAGTTCAAGTAGTTCCAGTTCAAGTAGCTCTAGTTCAAGTAGCTCTAGTTCAAGCAGTAGTTCAAGTTCAAGTAGCGGAGGATCGTGCGACCCTAGTTGCCAAGTTGGAACAGTTAGTGATAGTTTTTGTAAAGATATTAATACCGTTGCTAATAGAGATACAATAACAACGTGCGACTTAGGTGTTTGTAATACTAGCGAATTGGTTCAATGGGCTCCTTGTCCGCCTCCAGAGTTGATAGAAAAATATTGTGGGCCCAATGGAACTATTAAAGAAAAGAAAAGAGTTTATTATTGCCGGCAAAATGGCAATCAAGCCGCTTGCGTGGCAGGAGTTCAATCTGGCACAACAGGCAACTGTGGCGCATGCGGTCCTACAGGAAACACACGATGCGGAGGCGGAGCTGGTCAATCGAGTATAATGATAGAAGTAAACTGTCCGTCTTGTCAGGGAGCTGGAATATGTTTTCCTAATCTTAGCTGGAAAAAACTTGCAGATTGCCCCATTAAACAAGATATAACATTGCCTCCAATGTGCGTAAATAATGTTTTATGCAGCGTTGTAATAAGCTGGCCTGGCACTTGCACTGAGCTTTTCCCTGGCAGTACTGCCGCCTGTGATGGCGCAACAGTTGGTGTTGTTTGCACAGACCCTTGCAGCGGTGGCGGCGGAGGCGGTTCTAGTTCAAGTTCAAGCAGTTCTAGTTCAAGCAGTTCTAGCTCAAGTTCAAGTAGCAGTTCAAGCAGCTCAAGTTCAAGCTCCAGCGGAGGCGGCCCTTGTGTAGATGGCAGTCACTCTGAGTGCATAGGCAACCAATGCGTTTGTGTTAATGGCACTGGTATAAATCAATGTAATTATCCTGGCTCTTATTGTTCTGGGTCTAGCAGTTCAAGCAGTTCTAGCTCAAGTTCAAGTAGCTCTAGCTCCAGTAATGGGGGAGGCACTGGCTGTATATTAAATGGCAAAGGAGTGCCTGATGGCACTACTAAATCTTGTTTCTGTGGCGGCACTACTCCTTGCGTAAATGGCGTATGGGCTCCTTGTTCAGGTTCTCATTCTTCCTGTGATGGCGGCCAATGTAAATGTGTTTCTGGCGCAGGCGATGACCTTTGCGCAACAGACAGCGCTTGTGTGCCGGCAAACGGCTATCCATACGCAGATCATTTGCAAGCTTTCACTGGTAGTTATTGCACAGGAATTCCAGGCGTTGGAACTGCCATATTTAGGTGGAATTATGAACATACTGCAAAAATGGGAGAGGTAAAATTTGAAATTCAGGTAGATGATAATCCTAACTTTTTATCGCCTGAAGTTGACAGGGTTTATGGCAATCTTAACTATCCGGCAGGGGCTTTAAATGAACAAATGATTTTTGTGCAATTAGATCCTTCGTCTCATTATTGCGACACTAATAATTTGTCTAACCAATATCCTAATAACCAATGCGACCATATAAACTTTAACACAGCTTATTATTGGAGGGTAAAAGTGTGGGCAAAAGATTATACTGCTTCAGAATGGAAGCAGGCTTCACAAACATTTACATACGGATACACTCATCCTTGCCCTAACCCAAACTATAATTTTAATCCAACTACTCCGCTTGTAAACAGTTCAACTTCTCTTGTAGACACTTCTGTTTGTTATACCTCCACCGGAACTTATTCTTGCAACACAGGGCCAAATACTTCATACACTTGGGATTTTGGCGACGGTTCCGCTAAAAGTTATACTAAAGGAAATGTTTCTCATACATATACTTCAACCTGTTCTCATTACTCAAGCTTGAAAGTTTGCGACGAAATAGGCTGCGGTTATATTTCTAAAAATGCTTTTATCCTTCCTTGCTCAAGCACCTTGCCTGGCAACAAAGAAGTTCCGCCATTCTAAACTATAAACTAAAAAGCCTCCCGCTTAGCGGGAGGCTTTTTAGTTTATCTAAAATTTTGAATTAATAAATGCCCGGTATAAACATATATTTTGTTTTTTTCATATATTCAATATATGCCTCATCTTTCATTAAATGTTTCTCTTCAGTTAAAGCTCTCATAAAATAAATAAAACTCCACACAGCCAAGCTTAAAATAGCCACAAAGCCATATATTTTTATAAGGGGAATGCCCATAATCCACCAGCTTAAATTTTTTGAAGAATAAGCAGGATGTCTTACATATTTATACGGGCCGCTAGAAACAATTCCTCTGTTGGTTAAATTAGAAGCTTTAAAACCCAATGCAATAGATGCCCAGAGATAAATGCTGAATGCTAAAAGCGACAAAAGCCCTGTCATAATATTTATATTTATATTTCCAAAATCATTAAAATCCGAAGAATACCAGCCTAAAATTCTTCCGGTTATATCGTTGAATGGCGGATAACACATAAGAGCAACTATCCAGCCCAAAGCAGTGGGTTCTACCGATTTTACGGTGTTTTTTAAAAAAGAAGATTCAAAAAGATAACCAAATGTGAATATTGCAGTGTCTAAAACTAAAATCAAATAAAAAATAAGGTAAAAATAAGAGCCTAAAATGTTTACTTTTGTGAATTCAAACGAATTTTGGTTATGCAAAAATTGAATAAGAGATCTGCTGTTATTAATCAAAAAATTTATCATTATAGGGGTAAAAACTATTTTAACAAAATAAAAAAGAATAGACACTTTTTCTTCTTTATGTATTATTAAATCTTTTTTTATTTTATCTACAAAAATAAAATAAAATATTTTTTTAAGGCCAGAATATATTAAATAAACCCTTTCTTCTTCAATTGAAATATCCTCTCTTAAAAGCAAATAAGCGCAATAAAGCAGAAGCAAATCAAAAATAATTCCTATCGGGGAAAATAATATTTTTCCGTTAAAAACAAAATTGATAATAGGGGACTCAAAAGCGCCGTAGAAACTTTTTGAAAACGGCAAAACAGATAAAATAAAAATAGGCAATCCGTAAACTAATAATGTTAAGGCTATTAGCTTAAATTTTGTTTTCATATTTATTTTTTGTTTTTAATATTTTATAATTTTATTAAATAACTGCCTTTTATACAAGCCTAGCACTGAAATGGCCATTTCTAAAGAGTCGTTTAATATTTTTACTTTTGATCCTGGTATTTCTTGCCACATTACGCCAACCTCTTTTATTTTTAGATTTAAATTTTTAGCCAGCCATAAAATTTCAATATCAAAGGCAAAACGGTCTATTTTTTGCATAGTAAAAATTTTTTTGGCGCAATCTTTTTTAAAAAGTTTGGCTCCGCAGGAAGCGTCTTTTATTTTTGGCAGCAGAGGCCAACAGAAAAGATGAAAACAAATGCCCACTATGCGGCGCATAAAAGATATTTTTGCTTTTGCCCCTTTTGCTGTTCTTGAACCAATTACCACGTCTACATTTTTTATTTGTAAAAGAAGTTTATTAATTTCAGCCGGTTCTACCGCGCCGTCAGCGTCATATATATAAATCAGGCTGCCTTGAGCCTCTTTTGCGCCGGTTTTCACCGCATATCCTTTTCCGCGGTTAGGGTTTATTTTTATTATTTTTATAGGCAATTGTTTTTTAAAAAAATCAGCAATTTTTACAGTTTTATCTTTTGAGCCGTCATCAACTATTATTATTTCAACAATCTTATGCTCGTGTTCGCCATTTTTTAAAAATTTTTGCCAGGCGTGAAGAGTTTTTGCAAGCCTTTTTTCTTCATTATATGCTGGTATTATAACTGAAATAGTTTCCATATTTTTTTAATTAAAGCGTTGGCAATTGGAATAGATAAAATTATTAATAATGGAGCGTAGGGCATAAGATAGCGTTCTTCGCCGATATTTTGCAAATAAACAGTCAGCGGAATAGATAAAACAATTAAGGCCATAAGATAAAAATATTTTTTTTCATTAATTTTAAACCAATTATAAAAAAGGCCTGTAATTGTTATTATTCCGCTAACAAACAATAATCCGGTTAAAATTTTAAATATTAAACGGAAAACTTCCCATCCTGCCACGTTTCCAATAGTTGGAAAAAGATGGCTGTGGAACAATTTTATTACAGAAGAAAAGTTTTCAACTAATATTTGCGGGTGATTTTTTATGCAGTTTAATCCCATTTGGTAATAATATTTTTGGTTTTCAAAGGGGACTGCGGTAAAAATTCTGCGATTTTCAGGGTAATCAATATTGGCTGGAGGCCCAAAGCCAAAAGAATAGCCTTTGTTTGAAAATTGAAGAGATTTAGCATCGCACCATAACATTGCAAAACCAACTCCGCTATTAGAAGAAATAGATTTTTCAGCTCCGTTTGTGTAATAAGAATTAAAAAGCGTCATAGAGGCAACTATTGCTATTACTGTTAAAGAAAAAGTTAGCAATAAACGCCAGTTAACTTTATAGTATATTCCCCAAAGCAAGAAAAATGGCAAAACTAACGCAAAAATAGGACGAGTTAAAAAAGCCAGCCCAAAAAATAATCCTATCCATAGCCCAGTTGAGGCATTTTCAGGTTTTATTATTAAAAAATATAATCCCAAAAAAAGTAATGGAAAAAATAAATTCTCGCTCATTACCAAATAATTCATAAATATCAAAGGGTACCAAAAAATTAACATCCCTAAAACTATCAAGCCAATTTTTTTAGAGAAGAGCTTTTTTGTAATCTGGTAAACGCACCAAAAACCAATCATTGCCAGTAATGCCGAAATTATGACATAAATTTCAATGCGTTGGTTTTCTAGTCCAAGCCATATTAAAGGCCTGTAAATTAAACTTAACCAAATATGATAAAACGGAGGCCAATAGGTTGAAAACATTACAAACTGGCCCTTTGCCATTTGCAAAGCCCGCAGGTCATAGGCTCCTGGATCAGACCAAAGATAAAGTTTTGGAGTAGTAAAAAGGAAAATATAAAAGAGGCGGATTAAAAATCCAAAAGCCAACAAGGCATAGCACCATACATCTTGTTTTAAAAAAGAAAAGATGTTTTTCATTTTTTTATTATACATTTTATGTGGTCTATTGCAAAATAACAAATTATCTGTTATATTAGAAAATACTTTAGTATTAAAATTAGAAATTAAAAATTTCGTTGATATGGCAGTTCCAAGACATAGGCATACAAAAGGCAAAAGAAATAAAGTAAGGATGCACTTATTTATAAAGCCGGCTGTTTTGACTATTTGTAAAAAATGCAAAAAATCGGTTAGGCCGCATACAATTTGCAAAAATTGCGGTTTTTATAATGGAAAAAAAATCATTGACGTTTTGAAAAAACTTACAAGAAAAGACAAAAAGGCAAAAGAAAAAGAGATAAAAGAGGCCGAAAAAGGAACAAAAAATCCGGCAACAATGGAAGAACTTTCAAAAAGATAATTTAAAATTATGGCATCAAGACATTTATCAAGGTCAATTGCAATGCAGAGTTTGTATGAATGGGATTTTTACGGCAGAAAAGAAAATTTTTTAAAAGCAATAGTTGATAGAAATTTAGAAGATTTTGGCCCCGGATTAGAAGATAAAAAATTTGTTTTTGAATTAATTGCAGGAGTTGAAAAGCATTTAAAAGAAATTGATAAAATAATTGAAAAAGCGGCTCCTGAGTGGCCAATTCCCCAAATACCAATTGTTGACAGGAATGTTTTAAGAATCGGTCTTTTTGAGCTTTTATATTCAAACAAAGAAGAGGTTCCTCCAAAGGTTGCCATAAACGAAGCAATTGAGTTGGCCAAAACTTTTTCAGGGCCTATTTCAGGAAAATTTATAAACGGAGTTTTAGGAACAGTTTACAAGCAAATAGAACAAAAATAAATGAAGGATTTTGAACCATTTGAAAAAAAATTAGGATTAAAATTTAAAAACAAAGACCTTTTAACACAGGCTTT
>CAZKUM010000002.1:30378-31484 GCA_964555955.1 uncultured Candidatus Saccharibacteria bacterium
TTGCGGACTCGAACATAATGAGCGTTTGGAATTTTTGGGAGACGCAGTTTTAGAATTAGTTGTAACCGACCATCTTTACAGGGATTATCCCGAAAAGACAGAGGGTGATTTAACAAACTGGAGGGCAGCGTTAGTTAACGCTAAAATGCTGACAAAGGTTGCAGAAGAATTAGGTTTTAATGATTTTTTGCTTTTGTCACGCGGAGAAACAAAAGAATTGGGCAAAGCAAGGCAGTATATTTTAGCCAATTCTTTTGAAGCATTAATAGGCTCTATTTATTTGGATTCTGGATACGAAGAGGCTGATAAGTTTATTGATAAATACTTAATGGTAAATTTGCCAAATATTATAGAAAATCAGCTTTACAAAGATTCAAAGTCGCAATTTCAAGAAGAGGTTCAGGAAAAAGAGGGGATAACTCCAACCTATAAAGTAGTAAAAGAATGGGGGCCAGATCACGCAAAAAAATTTATAGTAGGAGTTTTTCTGGGGGAAAATAAAGTGGCAGAAGGAGAGGGTTCTTCAAAACAAGAAGCAGAAGAATCTGCTGCAAAAAACGCATTAGAAATTAAAAAGTAGAAATAATTATCGCTCGGGTATTTTACTTCAGAAACACAGCGTCGTTTGAAATTGCAATCTAAATAATATGCAATTTCAAACGCGCTTGTAACTCGGCAGCCACAACGGGCTGCCTCCGTAACCGTTTCTTTCGCAAAACACCCTCGCTAAAATTTTTTTAAAATTATGTTGACTATTAGACTTACAAGAAAAGGCAAAAAAAATCAGCCATTTTTTAGGGTGGTTGTTATTGATAAGAGAAGGTCGTCTAAGGGCGGAAGAGCCGTTGAAGATTTAGGTTATGTGAATCCTTTAACCAAAAAATTATCATTAAATAAAGAAAGAATTCAGTATTGGTTAAAAACCGGCGCTCAGCCTTCAGACACAATTCATAACTTGCTTGTAAAAGAAAAAATTATAGACGCAAAAAAAATTCACGTTTCAAAATTAAGCAAAAAAAAGCAGGCTGAAATAGATAAAGCAAAAGCAGATAAAGCAAAGGCGGCCGCAGTTGAGAAACCGGCAGCCCCTTCGACGAACTCAGGAC
>CAZKUM010000002.1:31494-37158 GCA_964555955.1 uncultured Candidatus Saccharibacteria bacterium
GTTCCGGCAGTTGTAGCCGCTCCGGAAGCTTCCGGAGCGAGCCTCGCCCCTTCGGGGCGGGAAGAAACTCCAAAAGAACCCGCCGCCGTCGAAGACTCTGGCGAGGCAAAGGAACCAAAAACCGAATAATTTTACTTATTTTGTTATTTTAGCCCCGCTTTGCGGGGCTTTTAAGTGCTTAGCTAAATCTATTGACAAGCCATTTTGATAGTGGTATAATTAATATATAGGGTGAAAGAGGCTATTTCAGCTAATTTCCCTATAAAACAGCACATTTTATTCTCTGAAAGGAGAAAGTCATGGTTAGAGATAGGGGAACACCAGTAATTTGGTTAGGAGTAATTCTTATTCTTTTTGGTTGCTCGTCTATCGTCGGTATTTCTTTACTCGGTTCTAAGCTCAGTGATTTGAAAACTGAGAGAGCGTCGCTTCAGCAACAGCTTGAGCAGGCGAAGACCGAAGCGAAGGATAACATCGGAAAACCGATCAATGTTCACAATTTACCCGACGGAGAATACCGTCGGTCAGAAAATGGACATTACGGTTTTGTGCAGATAAATATGGACTTTCAAGTCGGTCCAAAAGGACCGCACATCGCGGTTTGGGATGTTGAAGATATTCCCGAGAGATTCCGGGTTAAGAACGGCGCTGTGCAAGCTTGGGAAATCCGTAAATGAATTTATGGCCTATTGGGAAACAGGCCAAGCGATTAATCGCAGTTTCCCTTCATTTCTCAGTTCCGAAATTGTTTCGGGATTGAGAGAGTGGAAAATATAATAAGGCGTTTTGGAGATTTCTCCTCTATAATCGGTCTTGTGGTTTTTACTGCGAGATACGGGCAATAGAGTCAGACAGGAAGCTCAATAGTTTCTTAGTTTTCGACAAGGAGAGATCCCCCAAGCGCCTTAAACATTGACATCTATTGATAAAAGAGTAAAATAAAAAAATAAAGGTCGCTAGGGAAAAACGATTAAAACGCTTGAAACGATTAAAGCGTTTAAAACACAAAATGGCAAAAGAAAACGATAAAGAGTTTCTTGAGTACATTGTCAAAGAGTTAGTTGATAATCCTAAAGACGTCAAAGTTGAAAGAAAAGTTGACGAAATGGGAGTATTGCTTTCTTTGAAAGTAAACCCAGAAGATATGGGTCAAATCATTGGAAGAGAAGGATCAACTGCCAAGGCAATAAGAAATTTAGTCCGAATTGTCGGATTAAAAAATCACGCTCGCGTAAACCTCAAAATTGAGGAACCAGAGGGCGGACGCGCTCCAAGAACTGAGAAAAAAGAACTCTCAGAAGACATTGATAACATTTCTCTGTAATCTTGACGGGTCGCATGACTCGTTTACAGAATACAAAAACCGTGCTAAAATAAGCACGGTTTTTGTTTATGATCAAGTTTGATGTAATTACAATTTTTCCGGAAATTTTTAACTCTTATTTGGGCGAGAGTTTGATTGCCAGGGCTCAGAAAAAGAAGTTTATAAAAATTAATGTCCATAATTTAAGAAAATGGACAAACGATAATCATCAAACAGCCACGCCCGCCTTCGCTACGCGAAAGCGTTGCGGGCGGGTTGATGACAGGCCTTTTGGCGGGGGATTGGGAATGGTTTTAAAAGTAGAGCCAATTTTTAAAGCTGTAAAACAAATAAAGAAAAAAACCCTTCGACAAGCTCAGGGCAAGTCAAAAATAATACTTTTTACGCCACGTGGAAAAAAGTTTAATCAGCAAATGGCAAGCAAGCTTTCAAAGTTAGATCAGATAATTTTTATTTGTGGCAGATATGAAGGAGTTGACGAAAGGGTGGCAAAAAATATTGCAGATATAGAGTTGTCAATTGGCGACTACGACCTAATGGGCGGCGAGCTGCCGGCAATGGTGGCAATAGAAACAATTTCACGGTTAATTCCCGGAGTTTTGGGAAAACCGCAATTATTAAAAGAAAGAATTACAAAAAAAGGCGGGTTTATTGAATATTTGCAATACACTCGTCCCGAAATTTTTTCGCCAAAAAAAGGAGTTAATTGGAAAGTTCCAAAATTGTTGCTTTCTGGCGACCATAAAAAAATAGAAGAATGGAAAAAATCCGCAGGCAAAGAAATTTTATCTTAAATTAAATTATTTTGTTGCGCGGCATTTTACCCTACTGAAAAATAGGGTTTTTATTTGTAAATTTATAAACTTGCAATTATTATTTTTTTGGATTAGGATAAGTATAATTAACAAGAAAAACTTGTCAGATAAATTTGTAATTCAAGGTCAAAAAACTCTTTCTGGAGAAATAGAAGTTAGAGGATCAAAAAACGCCGCAGGGCCTATTTTAGCGGCCTGTCTTTTAACTGAAAAAGAATGCGTAATAGACAATCTTCCTTTAATAGAAGATATTTTTAATATACTTGAAGTTTTTAGGAGCATGGGAGTTAAGGTTGAAAATATTGGAGAAAGAAAAGTAAAAATCACTGCAGATTCTTTAGATGTCGCAAAAATAGACTTTGAAAAAATTTCAAAAACAAGAATTTCTGTTTTGTTATTTGGAAGCTTGTTGCCTAAAATAAAGCATTTTAAAATAGGAGCTCCGGGAGGAGACAGAATTGGTTTAAGGCCGATTTCTGTCCACTTAAAAGCCCTTGAAAAATTAGGAGCTAAAATAGAAAGAGAAGACGGTTTTTATAAAATTGATTGCGAAAAACTTAAGGGATCAGAAATTGTTTTAGAAGAATTTTCAGTTACTGCCACAGAAAATGTTATGTTGGCGGCTGTTTTAGCAGAAGGAAAAACAATAATTAAGGGAGCTGCTTGCGAGCCTCATGTTCAGGATTTAGGCAAAATGTTAGAGAGCATGGGAGCTAAAATAAAAGGAGTCGGAACTCATACAATTGAAATTGAAGGAGTAAAAAGTTTAAAAGGAGTTTCTCATTTTCTTATTTCCGACCCAATAGAGGCGGCAACATTTATTGTTTTGGGAGCAGTTGTCCCTGGTAAAATTACTGTAAAAAATGTAGACTTTGAGTATCTGGATTTATTTCTAGAAAAGCTTTTATTAATGGGAGTTAAGTTTGAAAAAGGAAAAAATGAAATAATAGTTTTTTATTCTTCAAATTTAGAGCATACTAAAATTCAAGCACTGCCTTGCCCTGGTTTTCCAACTGATTTTTTGCCGGTAATTATTCCGTTATTAACGCAAGCAAAAGGAAAAAGTTTGGTTCACGATCCTTTATATGAAAGCAGATTTAATTATGTTCAGGAGTTAAGAAAAATGGGAGCTGATATTGAAATAGTTGATCCACACAGAGCATTTGTTTTTGGTCCTGCAAAACTAATGGGATCAAATATCGCTTCGTGGGATATAAGAGCTGGAGCTTGCTTAGTTATTGCTGGATTAATGGCTGAAGGCCAAACAATTATTGATAACGTTTTTCAAATTGACAGGGGGTATGAAAAAATAGAAGAGCGTTTGCAGAAGTTGGGAGCAGACATAAAGCGCGTAAACGCTTAAATTAAAAATTAATTTTCATGTTTAATTCAAAAATTGCAATTGACTTAGGAACCTGCAACTCTTTGGTTTATGTGCAGGGAAAGGGCATTGTTTTGCACGAGCCTTCGGTGGTTGCTGTTTCGTTGCTTGATAATAAAATTTTAGCAGTTGGAGAGCGGGCAAAAGAAATGATAGGCCGCACTCCAGCTGACATAAAAGTTTACAGGCCTCTAAAAGACGGAGTTATAGCTGACTATAAAGTAACGCAAGCAATGATGCGTTATTTTATTTCAAAAACAACGAGCAGATTTAGGCTTTTTAAGCCAGAATTGGTTATATCTGTGCCAGCTGGAATTACCAGCACAGAAAGAAGGGCTGTTATTGAAGCTGCTTTAACTTCTGGAGCTAAGCAGGCTTTTGTTGCTAAAGAACCCATATTGGCGGCAATTGGAGCTGGCATACCAATTAATTCTTGCTCTGGACACATGGTTATTGATATTGGCGGAGGAACTTCAGAGGTCGCCGTGATTTCGCTTGGCGGAATTGTAACTTCTCATTCTGTAAGAGTTGCTGGCGATAAAATAGATTTGGCTATAGCTGAATATATTAAAAAGAAATACAATTTGGCGATTGGCACTCAATCGGCCGAAGAAATAAAAATAAAAGTTGGTACAGCGCTACCGCAGCGCGAACCAAAGTATTTAGAAATTCAGGGAAGGGATTTAATTTTGGGTTTACCGCGAAATATTAAAATATCAAGCAATGAAGTTTGCGAGGCAATTTCTGATGTTTTAGTTGAAATAGTTCAAGCCGTAAAGCAAGTTTTGTCGGAAACGCCCCCAGAACTTTCTGCTGATATTATGAATAAGGGAATTGTTGTTGCCGGCGGAGGAGCTCTTTTGCCTAAAATTAATGAGTTAAGCACTGGCGTTCCTTGTTTTGTTGCAGAAGAGCCTTTATTTTGCGTTGTTAAGGGAACCGGATTAGTGTTAGAGCACTTAGAAGATTATAAAAAAGTAGTAATGACAAAAAAATAGTTTTTTATGCTAATTGGACATAATAAACAATGGGAGTTTTTAAAGAAAAAATTTGAGCAGAATCAGCTTTCGCATGCTTATTTATTTTCGGGACAAGAGGGAATAGGTAAAAAAACTTTTGCCAAGGAATTTGCCGAATTTGTTAATTGCAAGTTTCCGGATTTAATGGTTTTATCTCCAAATGAAAAAGATGAAAAATTTGGAGACGGAGGTGAAATAAAAATTTCTAAAATTAGAGATGTGCAGAATTTTTTAGCTTATAAATCGTATAACGGCGGGTTTAAAATTGTGATTATTGACGAAGCAGAAAGTATGAACCAGGAAGCGCAGAGTTGTTTGTTAAAAACTTTGGAAGAACCAAAAGGAAAAACGATAATTTTTTTAATTTCTTCAAAGCCTGATATAATTTTGCCTACAATTTTTTCAAGGTGCCAGCAAATAAAGTTTTTTAAAACTAAAGATTTGCCAGAAAATTTGGAGAAAAAAGAAATAGAAAAAGAAATTTTAAATGGGTTAATTCCTGTTTTAAATTCTAATTTTGCAGAAAAGTTTAAATTTGTGAAATCTATTGATATTGAAAAGCAAAAAATTGTCGGCATTATACAGGTTATGCAAAAATATTTAAGGCATTTATTGCTTGCAAAAATAGGTATAGAAAAATTTGATGAAAAAGACGGAGCTTTTGCAAAATATTCAATTGATGATTTAAAAAGAGTATTAAGTTTGACAGAAACTCTAAATAAAGAACTAACATTCACAAATGCCAGCCCCAAGTTGGCATTGGAAATATTATTAATGGAGGTATAAATAAATTATGGGCACATATAAAGAATTTATTGACAAAGCAAAGCCGGAATTTGAAAAAGCTTTAAAATTTTTAGAAAAGGAAATTACAAAAGTGCGCACCTCTAGAGCTTCTCCTGCGTTGGTTGAAGACATAGAAGTGAATGCTTTTGGCTCTAAATTTGCTTTAAAGCAATTAGGATCTATTTCTGCTCCTCAAACAAACCAAATTGTTATTCAACCATGGGATGTTTCTTATATTGAACCAATAGAAAAAGCAATTTCGCAATCAGGATTAGGCATGTCGGCTGTTGTTGATAAAAATGTCATAAGAATTGGCTTGCCGCTTTTAACAGAAGAATA
>CAZKUM010000002.1:37168-43619 GCA_964555955.1 uncultured Candidatus Saccharibacteria bacterium
AGAATACAGGCAGGGGCTGATTAAAATTTTAAATGAGAAAGGGGAACAGGCAAGGCAAACAATCAGGCATTGGCGCGAAGACGCCTGGAATAAAATTCAGGATGCTTTTAAAGAAAAAAAGATTTCAGAAGATGATAAATTTCGCGGAAAGGATGAATTACAGAAATTGATTGACGAATACAACGAAAAAATAAAAAGCTTAATAGAAAAGAAGAAAAACGAAGTAGTTTAAAAATTTAAAATTAAAAATTTCATTTAATGCTTTCTACAATTATAACCTTAGTTATTGCTTTTCTTAGTTTAATTGCCTTAATGATAATCCATGAGTTTGGGCATTTTATTATAGCGAAAAAATTTGGAGTGAGAGTTGATGAATTTGGCATAGGCTACCCTCCAAGAATTTTTGGCAAAAAAATTGGCGAAACTATTTATTCTATAAACCTTATTCCGCTTGGCGCTTTTGTAAGAATTTATGGAGAAGAAGGCGGGCTTGACGACTATAGAAGTTTTTCAGGATTAGCCATTTGGAAAAGAGTTTTAATTGTTATTGGAGGAGTTGTTGCATTTTGGGTGGCTTCTATAATTATTTTCTCTATTGTTTTTGCAATAGGAGCCGATATTCCAGTGGGAGATCAAGATTTGCCGGGGCTAACCGCATCTAAAGTTGTAATTATAGACGTTTCTTCGGGTTCGCCAGCAGAAACGGCAGGCTTAAAAGAAGGAGATATTTTAACTGGCGTAAAAAGTATGCGTTATGAAAGCCTGCCTGCCGGCAGGCAGGCGCCAGCAGGACCAGAAGAAATAAAAATAGATAAAGTTAAAGATTTTCAGGATTTTGTAAAAAGACACGAATCAGAACAAATTGATTTGTCTGTTATAAGGCAAGGAAAAATAATAGATTTTTTGCTATCGCCTCGTGTTTCTCCTCCGGCTGGCCAGGGGGCTGTTGGAATAGGACTTGAAAGAGTAGCAACTTTAATTCAAAAATATCCTTGGTACCAGGCTCCAATTCAAGGAACAATTTATTGTTGGGATATTACAGTAAAATCGGTGCAAGGGCTGTACGATGTTTTTAAAAATCTTTTTTCAGGCAAAGGAGTTCCGCAGGGCGCTGAATTAGCAGGTCCCCTTGGAATTACAGTATTTTTAGCAAGGGCAGTAGATTATGGAGCTGGATTTTTCTTATATTTTATAGGTTCTATTTCTGTTTTTATTGCAATATTTAATTTATTTCCCATTCCAGCTTTAGATGGCGGAAAGCTGTTATTTTTGTTTATTGAAAAAATAAAAGGCAAGCCTGTTTCAGCAAAAGTAGAGCAAACAATTACTATGGTATTTTTCTTTTTGTTAATTGCTATGTCGCTTTTTGTCACAATAAAATTTGATATCCCTCGTTTCACAGAATTTTTAAAATCAAGTTTGCAAAAATAGAAAATAGATTTATGAAAAAAGATTTTAAAAAATGGATGGAGCAAAAAGAGAAAATTCATAATGATAAAGTGCGTCCATTTTTTCATGAGCGAGAGGTGTGGTTTTCTTCTCTTGGGGAAAATATTGGATTTGAGCAAGATGGAAGCGGGGAAAAATTTATGAGGCCAATACTTATTTTAAGAAAGTTTAATAACGATGTAATATGGGCGATTCCGCTTACACGAACAGACAAAACAGGCAAGTATTATTTTCATATTTCGTTAGTTACCGATGATAATGCTGATAATCGTCCAAGCGTTGTTATTCTAACGCAACTTCGTTTGGTTGATGCAAAACGATTACAATATAAAATAGGAACAGTTAAAGAAGATGAGTTTATAAAAATAAAAGAAGCGCTGATAGCGCTCCTAAAATAGTTACTCCCGCTTGCGCGGGAGAGGGCCGAAGCCATTTGTAGATTAAGTATAGCAGATTATATACGCGTGTCAAGAGTAGTGTAATGGTTCAGCACCTTGTAACCACTTTATAAAAAATGAAAAAATTTTATTAAAAAATAAAATTTATGCCATTCAATCCAAGAACTGAATACACAGTATCGCCAAAGCTTATTCCAATAGGTGATTTTTATCGTTATGCAGACGAATTTGTTACCCGACCTCCTTATCAAAGGAAAGGCGTATGGAGCACTAAGAAAAAACAAGCATTGTTGGATAGTTTATTTCGTCGGTACTATGTTCCTAAGATTATTATTCGAGAAGTTCGATTAAATGGCGACAAGGCTGTAAACGAAGTCGTTGATGGTCAACAGCGAATTATTGTTGCACAAGAGTTTTTTGCAAACGAACTTAAATTGCCGAAATCACTTAAAGACATAAATATAGATTTACCCGATAAACACTATAAAGATCTTGGTGTCGAATTTAAAAGATTTATTGACAAAGAGTTACAATATGATGCAGATATGATAAAGGGAATTGATGATCCTCGCAATCCAGATCATCAAAAAATAGCCACAGAGATTTTTTGGCGTTTGCAACAGGGCGAGTCACTTAATTTTATGGAGATAGCACATGCACGTCTTGCAAGTTTAGCTAGAAATTTTGTTGTGAAATATGCAGATGATATAACTTTTAATTTTTCAGAATATAAACCAATAGATAATAATCCGGATAAGCATAAATTTTTTAACATATATAGTCGAGATAATAATAGGATGCAGCATTTGCTTTTATTGACCCGTTTTTTATTGATTGAAGATGCCGGGGGGTCTACTGAACTGAAGGATTCATCTGTCGCTGAATTTATTGATAAAACAATTATTCCAGATGGAGTCGGGAATGAATCATTTGAAAATGATTCTAGAGCAAGAGCGGTAATTTCTAATTTGAACACTTTTTATGAGATATTTAAGAATGATCCAATGATTGATAGTGAATCAGGGCTTAAGGAATTAAGTAGGGATTATGTGGTTATTTCCTTTTACATGCTTTTACGGCATTTAAAAAACAACTACACAATAAATGAACAGACAAAAAAATTATTTCACGACTTTTTTATTAATGAATTTTATCCTAGGTGGTCTGATATCTCAGATGAAGATAATGATATTTTACTTTTTTCTTCTAGTAGGCAAATGGATCAAAGCAACATTGAAGTAAGGGATCAGATATTACGGCAATTATTCTTTGAATTTGTGAAGAAGCAAGGCAAAGAAATTTATAGTAAAGATAATCAACGAAACTTTGACGAAAGTCAAAAAATTGCTATCTATCGTCGCGATAAGGGCCTTTGCCAATTATGTTTAGCTGAGGGAAAATCAGAAAAAGAATCACAAGTTAGTTGGAGTGAGTATGAGGCGGATCACGTATTAGCACACTCGCAAGGAGGAGTAACCGATAAAAGTAATGCTCAGGTGCTATGTAGATATCATAATCGCAAGAAATCAGATAAATAAATTTATGAAAACAAGAGTTAAAAATATTTTATTAATTGGAATAATTTTAAGTGGTTTGTTCCCTATTTCTTTTATTTTTGCTCAAAATTTAACCCCAATTTTAGATACAAATAGTTTGAATGAAAGAATCAATTCTTTGGAGACTGTTAATATAAAGATTCTTAATACTGTTTATTGGACACTCGGCATATTCGCTTCTATTTTTTTAGCGATAGTAGTTTCAAATTTTTTCTCTAATAAATCAATAAATAAGGATAAAATTAAGACTATAAAAGAAGAATTGGAAAATTTAATAGATAACAAAAATAATCTTATAAAAGAGGAGATTGAAAAGAATACGGAAGAAAATTTAATAAAAAATAATGAGGAATTAAAGAATTTCCGTGAGAGTATGATTTCTAATATTAAAAATCAAGAATATAGGTGGAAAGCAGAAACTTCAAGAAGTATGGCATTTCATTGCAAAAGTTTGAAATATTATGATAATGCATTTATTTATTCAATCGAAGCGGCTTATAATTATTTAAAAATAGAAGATTACAATCTTTCAGCTGAATGGTTGGAAATCGCCGAAGAAAATTTAATTAGTGCTGAAATGTATCAATTTAATGCTAAATTTTTTGATGACAATCTAACCTTAATTAAATCTGAGATAGATTTTTTAAAAAGTAAATATGAAACACGAGTTGCAAGAATCGAAAAATTGTTAAATGAAAAATTAGAACATGCTAAACAAGTAAAATCACTTTCCATAAAAACACAATAATATACAAAAAATTAATTTAGGAATAAAAAAATATGTTGCAATCTAAATTATTTTATAAAACGCAAAAGCTTGCCCGCCATGATGCCGCAGCTTCAGGCGGGGAGAAGTCAGCAATTTCCCACGAATTGCTTGTGAATGCTGGGTTTGTTGACCAGTTAATGGCTGGGGTTTATAGTTTTTTACCATTGGGATTTTTGGTTTTGCAAAAAATTGAAAACATAATAAGAAAAAATATGTTAGAGGCCGATGGCCAAGAAATTTTAATGCCAGCCTTAAACCCTAAAGAAAATTGGCAAAAAACCGGCAGATGGGAAAATTTAGACATACTTTTTAAATTAAAGGGAAACGGGGACAAGGATTATGCTTTGGCTCCCACGCACGAAGAAGTTGTGGTTCCCTTAGCCAAAAAAGTTATTTTCTCGTATAAAGATTTGCCTTTATCTGTTTTTCATTTTCAAACAAAATTTAGGAATGAATTGCGGGCAAAGTCTGGAATTTTAAGAACAAGAGAATTTTTAATGAAAGATTTATATTCTTTTCATGCTACAGAAGAAGACCTTAATAAATATTATGAAAAAATGATAAAAGTTTATTTGAATATTTTTAAAGAATGCGGAATTGGTAAAAATACTTTTCAAACTTTGGCTTCTGGCGGAAGCTTTTCTAAATATTCAGATGAGTTTCAAACAACAACAGAAGCTGGTGAAGATTTAATTTATATTTGTAAAAAATGTAAACTGGCAATTAATAAAGAAATTAAACCAGAAAATTCGGTTTGTCCAAAATGTGGTTTTGGGGATTTTTCCGCCCAAGGCGGACCAGCCTCGGGCTGGGAAGAAAAAAAGGCTGTTGAAGTTGGAAATATTTTTAAGCTTAATACAAAATATTCTTCACCATTTGATTTAAAATTTAAAGATAAAGACGGCCAGGAAAAGACAGTTATTATGGGCTGTTATGGAATTGGATTAGGCAGATTGCTTGGAACAATCGTTGAAGTAAATCACGATGACAAAGGAATTATTTGGCCAAAATCAGTTGCTCCGTTTTTAGCCCATTTAATAGAAATAAACCCTTCGACAGGCTCAGGGCAAGCTAAAAAAGTTCAGGCCACAGCGAAAAAAATATATCAAGATTTACAAAAGCAAGGCGTTAAAGTATTATACGATGATAGGCAAGATAAATCGGCTGGAGAAAAATTTGCGGAAGCTGATTTGTTGGGCATACCTTTTAGAATTGTTGTTTCAGAAAAAACAATTCTAAAAAATTCTATTGAAGTAAAAGAAAGAAATAATAATACAGTAAAGTTAGTAAAAATAAATCAACTGTCAAAACTTTTAAAGTAAATGCTTAAAAAACTTTTTTCATTTTTATCTGTGGATATGGCCATTGATTTAGGAACCGCTAATTCTTTGGTTTATGTGAAAGACAGGGGAATAATTATCAACGAACCGTCTGTTGTTGCTGTTAATAATAAAACAGGACAAATTTTAGCTATTGGAGAAGAAGCAAAAAAAATGGTTGGACGCACTCCTTCTTATATTACAGCTACAAGGCCTTTGGTTAACGGAGTTATTTCTGACTTTGAAGTTACAGAGCAAATGCTTAAATATTTTATTGAAAAAGCGGCCGCAGGCAGTAAAAAAATGTTTGGAATTGGGCATATGCCAAGAATAATAATTGGAATTCCTTGCGGAGTCACAGAGGTTGAAAGAAAAGCAGTAAGAGATGCTGCAAAAAATGCCGGAGCAAGAACAGTGTTTTTAATTGAAGAACCCTTGGCTTCAGCTATCGGGGCCAAACTTTCTATTCAAGACGCCGGTGGAAATTTTATAGTTGATATTGGGGGCGGAACTACAGAAGTAGCGGTTATTTCTCTTGGCGGAATCGTTGCTTTTAGGTCTTTAAGAATTGCCGGAGACAAGCTTAATGACGATATTGTGCAATTTGCCCAAAAAGAATATAAGCTATTAGTTGGAGAAAGAACAGCAGAACTTATTAAAATAAATATTGGTTCTGCTATGCCTTTAAAAGAAAAGAAAGAAATGCCTATGCGGGGAAGAAATTTGGTTACAGGTTTACCTGAGGAAGTTGTTATTTTTAATGATGATGTTCAAAGAGCATTAGAAAGATCGGTAAAACAAATTTTAGCTGCTATTAAAGTGACAATTGAAGAAACTCCTCCAGAGCTTTTGGCCGATGTAATGACAAATGGCATTTATTTGGCTGGCGGAGGCAGTTTGCTTCGAGGGCTTGATGCTTTAATTGCAAAAGAAACAAAAATGCCATGCAAAATTATTGAT
>CAZKUM010000003.1:0-3710 GCA_964555955.1 uncultured Candidatus Saccharibacteria bacterium
TTTCCGGGGAACTCCGGAATCCCGTTTCGGTCAGATAGTTAAATGATTTGACACGTAGTTTTTGGTTTACAATTTTCACGAATTTAGCTCTATTTTTGGCTCAAAGTGACAAAAATAGAGCTAAAAATAGCTGATTTTACATAAAAAAACAGTCCCGCTTTGGCGGGACTGTTTTTAAAAACTAACGCATTTTGAAAAACTCTAATATCGCGGCGGCAAAACTGTTCGCCAAATTCAAAAAACTTGTGGGTGAAGGCGGCGGAGGCGGAGGGGTTTGTTGATTTGTTGGTGGTGGTTGAAGGGGTAATGGAGCTGCCTGTTGTTGCTGCTGAGTAGTTGGAATCTGCTCTCCTGGCGGAGGAAGCTGTTGCCCTCCAGCTCCGGGAGCTGAAGGAGGTGGAACGTTTCCTGTTGGCTGCGGGGCTTGCTGGCAATTTTCTCCCTGGCAAGGCATTGGATTTTGCTGATTAATTGGCGTATTTTGTATTCTTTGACATTCTTCGGGAGTATTGCAGGGTGGCCCATTTTGCGAACTTCCTGCTGGCTGAGTCCCTGGCGCTTGCTGAAAATTTTTACAGTTTTCAGGATTTGCTGTGCAATATGCCTTACATTCTTCAGGACCTTTGCATCCGCCAGGGCCAGCTTGTCCCGGCGGAATATTTCCTCCAGCTCCAGGCCCGCCTTCGCCTGGTGGAGGACCCATTTTTTCAAAACATTCTTTCATTTTTTCTCCAATATCTTTTGGCGGCATAATGCCGTTTTTCATTTTTTCAACCATATCAGAACCGACTTTTTCCGTTAAACATGTGGCAACCTCTTGGGGCATCTGTTGTAAAGATTGTTTAAACTGCTCTTTTCCTGCTTCCATTCGCTTTAAATCTTCCTCAGGTATCATTCCGTTTTCTTTGGCAAAATTAAAGCAGGTTTCCTGATTATTTGGATTATTGCAAAAAGCTTCGCACTCGTCTTTTCCTTTGCAGCCGCCTGGGCCCTTACCCCCGGTTTTACGAGCCATTACTGCGTCTTTTTCACTCATAAATCCAGCCGCAACAGCAAAATTAGTGCATTCTTCAAAATGTTCTGTTTGTTGGCAATAAACATCGCATTCTTCTTTACTCTTGCAGTTTGGCGGCTTTACCCCTTTTTTAATTGCCTGAAGCATTTGCTGAGTATTAGCCTTTTCCTGTTCATTCATAAATCCTGCTTCCATAGCAAAATTCATGCACACTTCCATATTGTCTGGATTGCCGCAATATTGGTCGCACGCTTCTTTTCCTTTACATGGCGGCGGTTTTACTCCTCTTTTTAAAGCTTGAAGCATTTTTTGAGCGTCTTCAAGCTCTTTGCCCTGCATAAAACCTGCTTCTGTTGCAAAAGTAATACACTCTTCCATATGAGCCGAGTCATCACAGTAAACATCGCAAGATTTTTTATTTCCGCAAGAAGGCGGTTTTACTCCGCGAGCTATGGCCGATTGTACTTTTTTAGCTTCCTCTAATTCTTTTGGCTGCAATATATTATTTTTTTCTGCAAAAGATATGCATTCGTCAATATGGCTTATATCGTTGCAATAAGTTTCGCATGTATCTTTGTTTTTGCATCCGCCAGGGCCTTTAAATCCAGCTGAAGTAAATTTTTCAGCAGTACTAATTTCTGCGTCCGACATTAAATTATTAGCTTTTGCAAAATCCAAACATTTACTTGTATTTTGCGACTTATCGCAATAAGCCCTGCAAGCTGTCTGATCTTGACAATTTCCAAGCTCTTTTACGGGGTATTGAACACCTGCAAGACCTTCTGCAGAAATTTTATTTATAAAGAAAAACGAAATTGCTATCAAAAAAACAAGTCCAAAATAGATAAAATATTTTGTTTTCATGTATTAAAAAGGATTAGTTTTAATATTTTTAATAGGGTTTGCCGCGTCAGCAGGATTTACATTTGGCTTGTTTTCTAAAGCATTTGTATTTATTGACGGCAAAACTCCTTGCGTGGCGCTTTCGGTTATTTTTCCGGCAGTGTCGCCTGCTTCATTCAAAACATTTGCGCCGTATTGCGATTTTATTTTTTTATAATATAAATATCCAATAACGGCAGAAACAATTAAAATAACAACTACGGCTGATATAACCGTTATTACAACAACTTTTCTTTTGCGAAAACTGCCAATAATGTTATCAACAGCATTGGGTGTTTTAAATGCATTTATATCGTCCATGTATTTATTTTTTAATTATATTATTTAATTCTAAACCCATGATTTTCGCTGTCAACTGTTTATAACAATTTTCAGTAACAAAAAAAACGCTCTTTTAAAAGCGGTTTTTTAAAAAAATTAGTGCCCCATGCAGGATTCGAACCTGCGACCATTACTTTAAGAGAGTACTGCTCTACCAACTGAGCTAATGGGGCAAATTATACGCTATGATAAATTAATTGCACGAGAAACCTCTGTTAGCTTCCCCCATTCTTTTTGAGTTAATTTTACGTCAGTATTTATATTTTTTAAAGCCATGTTAATCCATCCAAAAATTTTATATCTAATATTAGTGCCCTTTGGAACTCTTACGCTTATTGTCCCATAATAAAGATTATTTTTCTTATAATTTTTACTCAAGGGCTTTATAAAACTTTTACCAAACTTTTCTAAGGGAATACCAGTTAGTTCAGACCAGAATTGTTTAATTTCAGAGTTATTTTGTTGGGGATAAATATTTAGCCACGCTTTTAATTCTTTCGGGGGTATGTTAAATATTTTTTCAATCCATCTTACTATAAAAAGAACTAAGCAAGGATCGGAATTTGTAATTTTCAAACCATTGGTTTTACTCCCTTCCGCCCAGTATAATGCTGCCCCGAAAAGACGAAATGTTTCCAAAGAAATAGGCAGTAAAATTTCATTTTCCGCTTCTTTCAAAATTTTTTCTATCTCTCTTTTTCTTCTTTCTTTTTGGCTTTGAGGGCCTTTTGATAAAATTAAAATCTGCTTTGTATATAATTTGTTCTGTTGCTCTTTTGTAAGTGCTATATCTTTAAGCCAATAGCTTAAGGTGCTCTTGGAAACATTTAGTTTTTTACTAATATCTCCATAACTCAACCCCGTTTTTCTAAGCTTTATTGCTTTTACTTTAAGAATATTATGATTATTCATACTTCTAATTATATCACACAGGGGAGCTGGACTACAAGTTATTTTATTAAACTATGGCGCGTATTTTTATAATTGCGACCAAGGTTTTCCCATGCTATATCCTATTGCGCCTAAAATAAAATCAATAATCAGCCAAGAACCAAACACCAAAACCAAACCAATAATTGCCCATTTTAAAATCTCTTTACCTTTGCTAAATAAATTTGGGTTTCCTGCAGAAATCATCATAAAAATTCCTCCGATTGTTAAAGCCAAAACCGCTAAAGGCGTGGCTATGTTCCACACAATAAAACTATAGATACGGGCAAGCATTCCAAAAAAGTCTAAAATTGTACAAGCATCGCTTCCATTTGCGGCTTTCCCGCATGGCACCAACCCGACTTTTGGATTAAATGTTTGTGCCGTTGTCCCAATAGGTGCAATTAATACAACAAGAAATAATAATACAAAAACGATTAAAATATTTTTTTTCATATTTTTGAGCTATTAATTTAAAAAATTATAACATAAAAATAAAAATAAAAAAAGGGCAGTTGATTTTTGTCAATTTAGTGGTAAA
>CAZKUM010000003.1:3720-32387 GCA_964555955.1 uncultured Candidatus Saccharibacteria bacterium
CCTGATTTTATCTTACCTTATTATTTGCTTTTTTTCAATTTTTAGGGTAAAATTTAAAAAAATTGCCCCTATGGTGAAATGGATATCATTTTTGGCTTCGAACCAAACGTTGGGAGTTCGAATCTCTCTAGGGGCACACTTCACTTCGTTCAGTGTAAACTATATGATAATTCCAAAAGAAGTTAAAACTGTTATAGAACAGCTTAAAAAAGCTGGTTTTGAAGCATATATTGTGGGCGGATGCGTGCGCGATTTTTTACTAGAAAAAGCCGCCCCAAAAGGGGCGAGCCTCGCACCTTCGGTGCGGGATTGGGATATAACCACAAATGCAAAACCAGAAGAAATACAAAAAATATTTAAAGACAGTTTTTATGAAAATAATTTTTTGACTGTTACGGTTCGCACAGGCAGTAAAAAACCAGAATTAGCTGAAATTGAAATTACAACTTATAGGTTTGAAGCAAAATATTCTGACAAAAGGCATCCAGATGAAATAAAATACGCCAAAACTCTTGAAGAAGATTTATCGCGCAGAGACTTTACCATAAATGCAATGGCATTAAGCGTTCAAAACGCTTCAAACGCCTCAAACGCTTCAACCGCACAATTAAAGCGAGTGAAACGATTAAACGAGCGAAGCGATAAAACGATTAAAACCGAATTAATTGATTTGTTTGACGGGCAAAAAGATTTAAAAAATAAAATTATAAAAACAGTTGGAAATCCAGAAGAACGCTTTAACGAAGACGCTTTAAGAATGTTAAGGGCTGTAAGATTTGCAACAACCTTAGGCTTTAAAATTGAAGAAAAAACCGCAGAAGCAATTAAAAAAAACAGCATTTGGCTTGAAGCAATTTCACAAGAAAGAATAAGAGACGAATTCGTAAAAATTATTATGGCAGAAAAAGCAACAGATGGAATTGAACTGTTAAGAGAATTAAACTTATTAAAATATATTGTTCCAGAACTTTTAGACAATTATGGTATATCGCAAAACAAGCACCACATTTATGACTGTTATCAGCACGCTGTAAAGTCTTTAGAATATACGGCAAAGAAAAAATTTAATATGCATGTTAGATTGGCTGCTTTATTTCACGACATAGCAAAGCCAAAAGTAAAGACAGGAGAAGGCGAAAATGCCACTTTTTACAATCACGAAATTGTGGGAGCCAAAATAACCTTTCAAATTTTAAACCGATTGAAATTTCCTAAAAAAGATGTTGAAAAAATTACAAAACTGGTACGGTTTCATTTGTTTTACTATAATGTTGGCGAAGTTTCAGAATCATCTGTTAGAAGGCTGGTAAAAAATGTCGGGCCAGAATATATGGAAGAATTATTGCAGGTAAGAATGGCAGACAGAATTGGTTCTGGCGTTCCAAAAGCCGAACCCTATAAATTAAGGCACTTAAAATATTTAATTGATAAAGTTTCGCAAGACCCGATTTCAGCTAAAATGTTAAAGGTTAATGGAAACGATTTAATGAAAATTTTAGATATAAAACCAGGGCCTAAGATAGGACAAATTTTAGATGTCCTATTGGGTTTTGTTTTAGACGATCCAAAAAAGAATAATAAAGAATTTTTAGAAAAAGAGGTCATAAAATTAGGTGAATTAAGCGATAAAGAGCTGCAAAAACTGGCAGAAAAATCAAAAAGAGAAAAAATGGAAATTGAAACCAAAAAAGACGAGATGACCAAAGCAAAATATTGGGTAACATAAAACAACGGGGCGTGGTGTAACGGTAACATGCACCCTTCGGGAGGGTGAGATTTTGTGGGTTCGAGTCCCACCGCCCCGACACAATATTGAAAATTAAAAATTCCCCGCGAAGCGGGGCTAGGGCCTGTAGTTAAGTGGCAAAATGCCCCGTTCGCAACGGGGAGGCGGCAGTTCGATTCTGCCCAGGTCCACCACTTCGCTCCTCACTTTGTTCGGAGCTACGCGGTGCAAGCACATATTATTAAACATATTTTAGAATTAACATGTTTTTAAGAAGTGGTGTCCCGCGAAGCCTTGTCGCACGAAGCTTCAGCGAAGTGCGATTGGCGAAGTGGGGCTATTCCAATGTTTTACGTATATATTTTACAAAGTGAAAAAGATAAAAGCAGATATATCGGAGTTACATCTGATTTAAAAAGGCGTATTGGAGAGCATAATTCAGGAAATGCAAAATATTCTAGCACTAAATTGCCATATAAATTAGTTTGGTATTGCGCTTTTTTAGATAAGGCAAAGGCGTATGATTTTGAGAAATACTTAAAATCAAGTTCAGGATACGCATTTACAAAGAAAAGGTTTTTATAAAGTTATGGATCATTTTACTGACGTCACGAAAACGATGCCAATGCAAAGAAGAATGTATTAAAAAACTTGAAAGAAAATTAAAATCTGAAGACAAAAAATTACCCAAAAATGTTAAAAAATTAACTAGTTGATTATAAAATAATAAAATAAAAAACTATGTCAGAACAATTTAGAGAACAGCCAGAAAAGACACCAGAAAATCAAATTTCAAGTGAGGGGATCATAAATGAATATCCGAAAGACGAAAAATATGAAGCAAGAAGACAGCGGAGCATAGAGGCTGCAGATGAAAATACAAAAACATTTATGGAATGGGCAGAAGAACAGGGATATGACTGGAATGACGAAACTTTTATGCGTATTATGGGTAAAAAGTTTTTGGGTGATATGAATGAATTATTCGGTAAAGAATACGGTCTTTCCGTTATCACAGAAGATTTACCAGAAGTAGCCGTGCATGATAAAAGCCATGCATCTTTTGCTAAATGTATGTTAAAAGATGGTGAGGAGGAAAGGCCGTTAGATGTTATTTTTGTAGGAAGAATAAACGAGATATTGAACGGCAATACGATTGGTGAAGAATTAGCTCATTTTTATCGTTGCCATTTTGAACCGCAGTCAGAAGAGGAAGCAATAACGAGCGAGTTTTTTGGATTTTTAGGCAAAAGATTATGGGAGAAGGCATCTCAAAAAGAACTTGGTTCTTTAGATTTGTTAAAAAGTGATGCGGAACACGTAATTGAATCTAAAAAAGATTTTCTTAAAGCGAAGCGAGCAATGAAACAGACGACTAATTTTTATATACAGGAAATTAAAAAGTCGGGCGATGATACTAATAATGATAATGATGATGTAAAGAAATTTTATCAAGAAATGGCAAAAGAAATAGAAAAAACAGCTAAAGAATCCAGAAAAGATGCGATAGCACACCAGCGAGGATATGAAATGGCACTTAAAATTGATATGGATAAAATTACTAATTGGAAAAAATTTTTTTCTATGCCAAATAAAGAAGTTAGAAAAAGATTTTTTACAGACAAACCAGATTATTCAGGTTTATAATTTAACTTATGTCAAAAGAAAAAAATATTGTTTATCCAGAAGCAAAGCTCAAGAATGTTTTGGCTGCTTTTTGGCAAGGCGCAAAAAGCAAAAAATGGAGCTTATTTTTTTGCGTTCTTTGTATTTTGGGCACAAGCGCTGTTGCTGTTGCGGCCCCTGTTCTTTATAAACAATTTTTTGACATCATTTCATCGGCAGGCAATAAAAGTTCAGTTGCTCCCAGCTTATTAAAAATAATAATTGAAATAGCTATTTTGCACGCGGCTGCATGGACTTTTTATCGCACGGCATCTTTTATTTATATCGCCCTCCAAACAGAAGTTATAGCAAAATTAAAACAAAATTCTTACGATTATTTAATAGAACACTCTTACAGTTTTTTTACAAACAATTTTGCAGGCTCTTTAGTGCAAAAAGTAAACAGATTTGCAAGAGCTTTTGAAACTTTAACCGACAGAATTTTATGGGACATTCTGCCTTTATTTACAAGAATATTTTTTATAATCATAGTTGTTTCTTTCATAAATAAATGGATTGCTTTGATTATTTTTATTTGGATAGTTATATTTTTGGCTTTCAGTTTCTTTTTTTCAAAGTGGAAATTTAAATATGATGTTTTGGTTGCTGAAATAGACTCAAAAACAACAGGTTATTTGGCTGATACCATAGCAAATCAAAACACAATACAGCTTTTTTCTGCCCAAAAATTTGAATCAACGGGCTACAAAAATATAACAAATCAGCAGGCAAAAGCCACAAAATTCAGCTGGAATTTAGATTCTGTTATAGATGCAGTGCAATCTTTTTTGGCTTTTGCAATAGAATTTTTGCTTTTTTACTTTACAATAAAATATTGGGAAAGGGGGCTGGTAACAGTTGGAGTTTTCGTTTTGCTTCAGGTTTATATAATAAATTTAATTGACCAGCTTTGGGGCTTTGCTAGAATTGTGCGGAATATTTATCAGTCGTATGCTGACGCAAAAGAATTGGTTGAAATTTTGCTTTTGCCCCACGAAATAAAAGATGTTTCTGAAGCTAAAGAATTAAATGTTAATAAAGGTGAAATAAAATTTGAAAATTTA
The DNA here is from genome assembly GCA_964555955.1 of uncultured Candidatus Saccharibacteria bacterium. Classification (GTDB taxonomy): domain Bacteria; phylum Patescibacteriota; class Minisyncoccia; order Minisyncoccales; family Staskawiczbacteraceae; genus JBBTQL01. The sequence continues at coordinate 8,176 of CAZKUM010000003.1, forward strand.
AATTTTAATTTTAACGAAACAAGAAGCGTTTTAGAAGATATAAATTTAATAATTAAGCCTGGAGAAAAAGTGGCGCTAATCGGGCCGTCTGGAGCTGGAAAAACAACTTTTGTAAGACTGCTTTTAAGGCTCTACTCACCTACTTCGGGCAAAATTTTAATTGATGGCCAAGATATTGCCAAAACAACCCAAAAAAGCTTAAGAGAAAATATTTCAATGGTTCCGCAAGACCCTATTTTATTTCATCGCACATTGGCAGAAAACATCGCCTACGGCAAGCAAGGAGCCAAAATGATAAATATTGAGGCTGCGGCAAAACTGGCTCACTGTGACGATTTTATTGCTAATTTGCCCTATAAGTTTGAAACTTATGTGGGAGAACGCGGAATTAAATTATCTGGAGGTGAAAGGCAAAGGGTAGCCATTGCCAGAGCTATTTTAAAAGCAGCTCCCATTTTAATTTTAGACGAAGCAACTTCAAGCCTTGATTCAAACTCAGAAATGTTAATTCAAGACGCTTTAAGCAATTTAATGAAAGGCAAAACAACTATTGTTATTGCCCACAGGCTTTCAACAATACAAAAAATGGATAGAATTATTGTTATAGATGGGGGAAAAATTATTGAACAGGGAAGCCACAATGAGCTTTTAAAGCAAAAAAATAGCTTATACAAAAAACTTTGGGAATTGCAGGCCGGCGGATTCTTAAAATCTCCAAACAATGAAGAACCCTTTCCAGTAGCTCAAGACGAATCTGCTGATTCGGATGACAACAACGAGCCAAAAAACACTAGCGAAGCAAAAATGGTAAACTTTTAAAAAAGTTGTAGAATTAAATTAATAATATTAAAAAATAAAAAATATGGATGAAAATTTTCAAGTTCAAACTTCTAAGAGAAATATTCCAAGGGATTTGTTTTTACATCTTTTAGCAATAGTTACTCTTTATTGGTCAGCAGTAAGTTTTGTCACTCTTTTGTGGCAATATATAAATTATTTTTTCCCTGATGTTTTAAATTATTACGCAGGCAACTTTAACGGCCCTATGAGGTTCGCTGTTGCCTCATTAATAATAGTTTTTCCTGTTTTTATTTTAATTTCGTGGTATTTAAATAAAATTTATGCAAGAGAGGCTCAAGTTAGGGAGTCAAAAATAAGAAAATGGCTTATTTATTTAACTTTGTTTATTGCTTCATTGGTAATTATTGGAGATTTAATAAGCACAATAAATATGCTTTTAGGAGGCGAAATAACAACAAGATTTATTCTAAAAGCGCTTTCAGTGCTTTTGGTAGCCGCATTTATTTTTGGTTATTATTTAGATGACGTAAGGCGCGAAATGCCAACAAAATTAGCAAAACCTTTTGCTTTTACAACCGGCGCTTTAGTTTTAATTGGTGTTATTGGAGCATTTTTTATAGTAGGTTCTCCAATAACTGCCAGATTAGTTCAGTTTGACCAGCAAAAAATCAGCGACCTTCAAGGTATTCAATATCAAATAGTAAACTACTGGCAAAGAAAAGAAGCTCTGCCAAATACATTATCTGACTTAAATGATCCAATTTCTGGCTATATTGCGCCGCAAGACCCTCAATCAGGCACTAATTATGAATATAGCGTAAAAGACGCTGTAAATTTATCTTTTGAACTATGCGCTACATTTAATAAAGAAGGAAACGATCAATATGGGGTGCGAACAACTCCGATATCTGTTATAGGAAAAGGAGGATCTGATAATTGGACTCATACAGCTGGCCGAGTATGTTTTGAAAGAACAATTGATAAACAACTATATCCCCCATTGAATAAAACAAAATAATAGCTTGTGGATATGTTGTTGAAAAGGGGTAAAAAATATTGGGGAAAAACTGTGTTAAAATAGACCAAAATGGCAGAGTTTATTGAGATAGAAGACAAAAGATACCCAGTGGCTTTAAAAAAGCTTGGAAGTTTGGCGCCAAAAAGATTGTATTACAAGGGAAATTGGCCAGCCTCGCCCGACGAGCGTGCGAGTCGAGGCGGGAATGATATTTTTAATAATTGTCTGGCAGTTGTGGGTTCAAGACATTTAACTTATTATGGCAGAAAAGCAACCGAACAGCTGGTAACAGAAATTGCAGCCGCCGGAGTTACAATTGTTTCTGGTTTTATGTATGGCGGCGACGAAGCTGCGCATTCAGCTGCTGTAAAATGCGGCGGCAAAACCATTGCTGTTATGCCCTGCGGAATAAACATAATTCATCCGCCCCAGCATAAAAAACTTTACCAGGAAATTTTAGACAGCAATGGCCTAATTATTTCTGAATACGAAAATGATTTTCAGCCGATTACTTGGTCTTATGTGCAAAGAAACAGAATTGTGGCTGGTTTATCTAAAGCAATTTTTGTTACAGAAGCTGCTTTAAACTCTGGCTCTTTAATTACCGCAAATTATGCCAAAAAATTTGGCAAAAAAATTTTTGCTTTGCCCGGCCAAATTACAAGCGAAGTTTCAAAAGGAACAATAAAATTAATAAAAGAGGGAGCCGAGCCTGTTACAGAAGCCAATGACATTTTAAAATATTATAAAGTTTTAGTCAGCCAGAGAGTTAAAAGATGTCCGACTTCACAAAATTTTGTTAAGTCGGACTTAACAAAAACTGGTTTGCTGGAAGAGCGCATAATAGACCATTTGCGCAGAGAGCCACTGGAAGCTGACAATCTTGCCCGCGTGTTGGCAGTTTCCGTTTCCCAACTTGGCACTGCCCTCTCTTTAATGCAATTAAAAGGAATAATTAATTCCAACTCCGGTAAATATTATTTAAACTAAATATTATTAAATAAAAAAAATATGTTTTACAAAAATTGGCCACATTGGCTAAAAGGCGGAATTGTCGGTTTTATAGCATTATTTTTAATGGCGTTCGTTTTTCAAATTTTTTGGTTATCGACCGGATTAAATCAAGGAGCTTTAGATCCAGAACTTAATTCAAGATTACAAGGCGCTTATTTTATATCCGGGATATATGTCTCAATATTTTTGGGGGTAATTGGGTTTGTTTTAGGTGTAGTTATCGGTTTGATTTTTGGTGGAATCAAAAAGTTTCTAAAAAAGTAGTAAAATTTCAAAATTATGTTAATTAAAGTTCCTTCGGCGGCAAATTTAGGGTTAGAAACAATAAAAGTTGATATTGAAATAAATCTGGCAAATAAAGGCCTGCCTTCGTTTGAAATTGTTGGTTTGCCAGACAAGGCAGTTGATGAAAGCAAAGAAAGGGTAAGAACGGCAATTGTTAGCTCTGGCGTTGATTTCCCGGCAAAAAAAATTACAGTAAATATGGCGCCGGCCGATGTGCCAAAGGAAGGTTCGCTTTATGACTTGCCTATTGCTGTTGGAATTTTAAGCAGCGTATTTGAATTTTCTATTCCCCAAAAATCTTTATTTTTAGGAGAATTATCGTTTGACGGCTCCTTGCGCCATACAAAAGGAGCTTTTTTAATGGCTCTTTTTGCAAAAGAGTTTGGGTTTATAAACTTATTTGTGCCAAAAGATTCGGCAAATGAAGCGGCTGCCATAAAAGGGGCAAAAGTTTTTCCTGTTGAAAATTTAACTCAACTATGCCGTCATCTTTTAAAAGAAGAAGAAATTTTTCCAGTTGATTATAAAGAAGTTTCAGAAAATATTCCAGCTCCAGCTGAATTTGATATGAAAGAAGTTTTAGGGCAAGAACAGGCAAAACGCGCAATGGAAATTGCAGCTGCCGGCGGCCACAATATTATAATGATAGGTTCCCCCGGCTCTGGCAAAACAATGCTTGCCAGAGCAATGCCTGGTATATTGCCTCCTTTAAACGAACCAGAATCTTTAGAGGTTACAAAAATTTATTCAGCTTCAGGATCAATTCCTCCGGGAGGTTCTTTAATTACTCACAGACAGTTTCGCGCACCTCACCACACTGCTTCTTTGGCCGGATTAGTTGGGGGCGGGTCAAAACCCCAGCCTGGCGAAATAAGTTTAGCTCACAGAGGAGTTTTATTTTTAGACGAATTCAATGAATTCCCAAGGTCAATTATGGAAGCAATGCGCCAACCTTTAGAAGACGGCTATCTTACAATTTCAAGAAGCAAAAGAAGGGTTCTTTATCCTGCTGATTTTATGCTTGTAGCTTCAGCCAACCCTTGCCCTTGTGGCTATGCTTTGCATCCTAAAAAAATGTGTACTTGCAACCCAAACCAAATTACAAAATACCAAAAAAGAATTTCTGGGCCAATTTTAGATAGGATTGATTTGCACATTCAGGTTATGCCAGTTGATACTGAAGAATTTTCAGACAACCAAAAAAATTCGGAATTTTTAGAATCGTCGGATAAAATAAAACAAAGAGTAGTTTTAGCAAGACAAATGCAGGAAAAACGGTTTGCGGGCGAAATAATCCATTCAAACAGCCAGATGAAAAATAGCCATATTAAAAAATATTGCAAACTTTCAAAAGATGTTGAGGAAATTTTAAGGCAAGCAAGCTTAAAATTCCAGCTTTCTGCAAGGTCTTATATGAAAATGATAAAGGTTGCAAGAACAATTGCCGATTTAGATAATTCAGATGAAATAACTGTGTCTCACATAGCAGAGGCCTTGCAATATAAACCAAAAAATTATGAGTCAGCATAATGAAGTTGGGAAAATTGGGGAGGATTTGGCGCGAGAATATTTGAAAAAGCAAGGATATAAAATTATAGAACAGAATTACAAAACAAAATATGCAGAAATTGATTTGATTGCTGAAAAATCTGCCGGGTTTTTAGAAAAAAATAAATTGGTTTTTGTTGAGGTAAGAACAAAAATTGGAGAAAATTTTGGCAGCCCAGAAGATACCCTAAAACAAAACAAATTAAAAAAGGTTTTACAAAATTCTCTAGCATATTCTGGTTTTAAAAAATGGCAAGGCCCTTGCCAAATTGACGCAATTTGCATTGTTTTAAAATCCCTCGGCCGTAGCCCTACGGGCGAGGCGGATTACACGATTTCCCGCCTCACCCACCACGAAAATATTATTAGTTGAATCTAAATATATTGACGAAAATTTTTTCTCTGATATAATCAATCTGGTTATTTGAAATCTTTTTTAGGAAAGGTACAACGCATGACAAAAGCTGAAATCGTAATATCGGTGGGAGTATTTGTTAAACAAATACTCAAAACAGACATTGCAGAGGCGGCGGGTTGGATTGAAAATTCCAAAGCGCGGTTTCCCAAAGGATTTTGGGATGATTTTCTAATGCAAGCTATAACAAAAGACAGCCTCCAATGGTTTATGGATGCCGTGCCAATTCAAATTACCAGCAGCATACGCATTTTACATGCAGGCAGGAGAAATTACAAAGAAATGCTTGAACATGGCGAAGCTTTTCTGCAAGAAATCTTGCAGAAAGCCATAAATTGCGGCGTTGATGTGTCTGATATTCATATTTTTCCTATTTTTAAGCCAAACTAAAAAAATAACCGTGACCAACCGTTGCTTCCTCAAAAAGAAGAACAGTTGACACGGTTCTTTTATTCTGATAAAATAATATAAGAATTGAGAAAGAAGATAACTTTGTCCGTCTGACCACGGGCTTTTTTTCTAAATTAAAAATAATAAATTAAAAATTCACAAAAATGGATATAAAATCATTTCAAAGGGCTTTGGCTCAAATTGCAGAGGAAAGAGGCATTTTGCCTGAAAAAATAATAGAAACAATTGAAGCTGCAATTGCCACTGCTTATAAAAAAGATTACGGCAAAAAAGGCCAAAAAATAAAGGCTAAATTCAGCCCCGTTTCTGGCGATGTTAAATTTTGGCAAATTAAATTAGTTGTTGACGAATCAATGCTTTACACAGAAGAAGAAATAGAACAGCTTAAAGAAAGAAAAGAAATTCCTGCCGAAGATTTAGATAAAGACGGCGAACAAAAAAAAGTTGTTTTTAATCCAGAAAAACACATAATGATAGAAGAGGCAAAAAAAGAAAATGCTAAAATTAAAGTTGGCGAAGAATTAGAAACTCCCTTAATATCTAAACAAGATTACGGCAGAATTGCAGCTCAAACAGCAAAACAGGTAATTTTGCAGAAAATAAGAGAGGCCGAAAAAGAAACTATCACAAATGAATATAAATCAAAGGAGGGAGAAATTATTTCAGGAGTTATACAAAGAGTTGAGGGCTATAATATTTTTGTTGATATTGGAAAAACTTTAGGCACATTAAACAGAGACGAGCAAATTCCAGGCGAATTTTACAGGCCAGGGCAAAGATTAAAATTTTACATGCTAAAAGTAGAAGACACTCCAAAAGGGTCTGTTGTTATGCTTTCGCGCGCATATCCAAAATTAATATCAAAACTTTTTGAATTAGAAGTGCCAGAAATAGCTTCGGGATCTGTTGTAATAAAATCAATTGCCAGGGAGCCTGGATTCCGCACAAAAATTGCAGTAGCCTCCGAGGAAGAGGGAATAGATCCAATAGGCAGCTGCGTTGGTCAAAGAGGAACAAGAATAATGGCTGTAATTAATGAATTGGGCGGAGAAAAAATTGACGTTGTTGAGTGGCAAAAAGATCCTCAAAAATTTATTGCAAATGCTTTGGCTCCAGCAAAAATTGTTGAAGTAAAAATTGAAGATAAAAATACAGCTGTGGTTTTTGTTCCAGAAGACCAGCTTTCCTTGGCTATTGGCAAAGACGGCAGAAATGTAAGGCTAGCTGCAAATTTAACCGGCTGGAAAATAGACATTAAAACAGCGGAAACCGAAACTACAGAAGAACCCGCCCAAAGCCCTACGGGCAATGAGGCGGGCGAGTCTACTGACTCAAAACCAAACCCTTCGACAAGCTCAGGGCGAGCTAAAGCTCGAAAATCTAAAAAATCCAAATCAACCAAAGTTGAAGAGGAAAAAATGGAAGAAGAAGAAAAATAATTTAATTATCAATTTCAGTTTTTAGTTTTATAATAATTAAAAATTATTTAAAAATTAGAAATTAGAAATTATAAATTTAGTTATGTGGCTAATTTATTCTCCAATAATAGTATCGCTTTTCGCCGGCGCTTTTGTTTTTTATCTTATTGCAAAAATCAGAAAAGAACCCGTTGCAAAAGATAAAGCAGTTGCAATAACCCGCGCCATTCAAGAGGGAGCTACTTCATATTTAAAAAGACAATACAAAACTGTAAGCGTAGTTGCCGCAGTTTTATTTTTTGTAATTTGGATTTTCTTTGGCTGGCAACAGGGATTTGGCAGCGGGTTTAAAATGGCTCTTGGGTTTTTAATCGGCGCATTTCTTTCTGGCCTATCTGGATTTATAGGAATGCTGGTTTCTACTCAAACAAACACAAGAGTTGCTGAATCCGCTAAAAAAGGTTTGGCAGGAGCCTTAGATTTATCTTTTAAAGGGGGGTTAGTAACCGGGCTTTTGGTTGTGAGCTTAGGCTTATTGGCAGTGTCTGGATTTTATTTAGCAACTAACGATATTCAAGCTTTAATTGCTTTAGGTTTTGGAGCCAGTTTAATTTCTGTATTTGCAAGGGTGGGCGGAGGAATTTATACAAAAGCAGCTGATGTGGGAGCCGATTTGGTTGGTAAAGTTGAAAAAGGAATTCCAGAAGACGATCCAAGAAACCCGGCCGTAATTGCCGACCAAGTTGGAGATAATGTTGGAGATTGCGCAGGTATGGCAGCTGACATTTTTGAAACTTATGCTGTGTCAATGGTTGCTACTATGATTTTAGGGGCTTTGCTTTATCCAAAAAATATCCAGTTTATTTTACTGCCATTGTTTTTGGGAAGCGTTTCAATTTTAACTTCAATTATCGGCAGTTTCTTTGTAAGACTTGGAAAAAACAAGTCAATTATGGGGGCTATGTATAAAGGCGTAGCGGCTTCTGTAATATTATCTGCAATTGCTTTTTATCCTTTAATTAAAAATGTAATGGCGGGCCTTGATATTTCAACAAACAATCTTTATTTGTCTTCTTTAGTTGGACTAATAATTGCAATTTTGATGTTTGTTATAACAGAATACTATACTTCAAAAAGCTACGGGCCGGTTAAATCTATCGCTAAAGCTTCAGAAACAGGGCATGCAACAAATATAATCAGAGGAATTGGCTTAGGAATGCAATCTACTGCTTATCCGGTTTTGTTAATTGCGGCCGGAACAGTAATTAGCTTTTGGCTGGCTGGAATTTATGGCGTTGCAATAGCCGTAGTTTCAATGCTTTCTATTTCAGGAATTGTTGTTGGAGTTGATGCTTATGGCCCAATTACCGACAACGCCGGCGGAATTGCAGAAATGTCGGGAATGCCAGAAGATGTCAGAAAAATTACAGACGCCTTAGACGCAGTTGGTAACACAACAAAGGCAGTTACAAAAGGATATGCAATTGCCTCTGCTGGATTAGCGGCTTTAGTTTTATTTTCTGCATATTCCCAGCAAGTTGCTGATTTTGGCGGAACAAGCTCGGCAACATTGTTTATTTTAAATGATCCAAAAGTTATTGCCGGGCTTTTAATTGGCGGGCTTCTCCCCTATTTATTTGCTTCATTTTTAATGGGAGCTGTTGGAAAAACAGCAGGAAAAGTTGTTGAAGAGGTAAGAAGGCAGTTTAAAAATATTGCAGGCTTAATGGAGGGTACAGCAAAGCCAGAATATGGAAAATGCGTTGATATTGTTACAAAAGCCGCAATTAAAGAAATGCTAATTCCAGCTTTAATTCCGGTTGTAGCTCCAATTTTAGTTGGATTTATTTTAGGCCCCGAGGCTTTAGGCGGACTTTTAATTGGTTCAATTATTACAGGATTATTTGTTGGCATTTCAATGACAACAGGGGGAGCTGCCTGGGACAATGCTAAAAAATATATTGAGGGAGGCGCGCACGGCGGCAAAGGTAGTTTTGCCCACCAAGCAGCAGTCACCGGTGACACCGTAGGCGACCCTTACAAAGACACCGCCGGCCCTGCAATCAATCCAATGATTAAAGTGCTCAACATCGTAGCCCTCTTAATCGTCGCCTTCTTAGTTTAAATATTATTAAAAACAAAAATATGTTTGAAAATTCTAATAAAATTCAGAAAGTAATTTTAAGTATCTCGTTTGTCGTTTTTTTGTTTATAATTCTTATAGGTTGGTTTCTCATAGGAGAGGACTCAGGTTTGATGGGAACATTTGTTGCTCTAATGGTTTTAGCAATAACTACAATATTTTTTTATAGACTTTGGGCAGCTAAAAAATAAATTTATGAATATTGAATTTACTAAAGAACAGTATAAAAATTTAATTGTCTTAGTTGAAATCGCTGGTTGGCCTTTGGGAATTTTGAGCGACGCCTACGAAGATGATAATAATAAATATGAAGAAAAAAATGATATGGCCGAAGAATTACAAAATCACCTATTAAAATACGCTGAAGATTTTAGTTGTAAAAATTTGGTTGAAGAATTTAATGGGAAAAGATATTTGAAAGAAGAGGTGACGGACAAAGAGATTTATCCCGTAATTGAAGATTATGTTGATTTTGAAATGCAAGACGGCTTGGCAAACGAATTAGCGAAGAGAGATTTCAGAAAAGAACATACCGAAGAAGAAATTAAAAAAATTGCAAAAGAAAATGGTGGTTATTTCGGAGCGGTATTACATGATTACGAGAAGAAATATTGGGACGAATTTGAAAAAAATGGCTATGAAAGACTGGAGATAAGGGAATAAAAATAAATGAAAGAGAACAGTTAACGAGGAGAAAATAATGGATTTAGATGAATTTAAACTAAAAACTTTAGGAATTGATAGGGAAAGATTTGGCAAAATATACAGCTTTGTTGATTTTGGCAATGTTAATTATTGGTATGAGAATGATAAACGTGATGCCAGTAATGTTCAGTTAAAGAAAGATCAAAAATTGATTATTAATATAGAAAAGCTGGCTAATTTTGTTTCAACATTTTCCGAACAGAAGCGTTTTTACTATGGTTGGAATCCAAGAATAAAGAAAAATTGGCACATTGTTATTAAAGCAGAAAAATGCGGATTTATAAAAAACACAAAACCGATGCAGTTTATAAGGCATTATATTGGAGATGGAGTAGTAAGCCGTGACGGAAGAGCAACAAAAAAGGATACAAATGGAACGTATATAGAAATTCCAAAAAGTAATTTTGACGTAGAAATAAGCGTGGATGCAATTAGGCTTATACAAAGATACGATTCATTTTGTCTTTTCTCCGGAGACAGCGACTTTACATATTTAGCACATTACTTAAAGAAAAATAAGAAAAAATTTATAGTAATTGCTTCGGGCCAGGTTTTTCATACGCTTAAAGAATTGGCTGATTTGTATATTAATGCGCAGGATATCAAAGGTTTAGTTACATCTGTAAAAGAAAACCTCGCCCAGTGAAGGGCGAAGTTTGGATATCGGATCCGTCTCGGACGGACAAGGTAACTTTCGTTACGATTTAAGTATAGCACGTATCAAAGTTAAAAGTCAATTAACCTGTGGATAACTTTAAAATAAATTTATGGCGGCGAGAAAAGATTTAAAAATTAATTATTACGGGTTTTTTGGATTTTTTGGGTTTTACGGATTTAAAGAACCAATATTCTTTTTATTTTTTCTGTTTTTTCTATTCTTCTTTGTTCCGCCGAGGGCTAAGACAGGCGAAGGCGGGTTCTCCTCTAGCGTCAAAAATTCATCAAATTTGATTGAAAATCAGGCAAAGGAAAAGGCCGAGCATTTACAAAAGATTTTGGATATGCTTGAGAAGAAATCGGCTCAAGACGCAAAAGCGCGAATAACTAACAATGATGTTCAAAAGCTTCTAGGCGTGTCTGATGCCACAGTTGTGCGCTATTTAGACGAGCTTGAGAAAAGCGGGGTTTTAAAGCAAGTTGGTAAAACCGGGCAAAGCGTTTTTTACTCTAAAACTTAAACACCTCAACAGCGTTGAGGTGTTCGCAGAATAAGGTTAAATCAGGTTAACATATGTTAACCTGAGGCGAAATAATGTATAATAAATGGTGTAGAATAAAAGATTTAAAATGAAAGAGAAATATTTTTACACAACAGCAGAATTAGCGAAATTGCTGGGAATCAGCAGAATTTCTGTTTTTGAACGAGTTAGGCAGGGCTCAATTAAAGGCCAAAAAATGGGGCGGAATTTCATTGTATTTAAAAAAGACATCAATCTTAAAAAATTAATGGCAATAATTAAAAACTAATCAGGTTAACATATGTTAACCTAAAGAATAATCGTAAAAAATAAATTTATGGTGGAAAGTAATATAAATTTAGAAAATATTATTGCCAATGGGGCGCTGATTATTGACGTTCGCACGGCAGAAGAATATAAAGAAGGGCATATTGAGGGCTCATTGAATATTCCGTTAGATGAAATTAACGAGGCAATGTCTTGGCTGGTAAAAGATGTTCCTGCGGTTATTGTTTGCGCTTCGGGAAGCAGAAGTGAGCAGGCGGTAAAAATTTTAAAATCCAATGGGTTTGAAAAAATATACAATGGCGGCAGCTGGAATAATTTTGGAAATATAAAAGTAGGGGCCTGCCCAATTAAGTAAAACAGTTTGACAGCAAATTTTGTGGTGATAAGATAAAAATATATGAGAGTTACAAAATGTGATTTGTGTAAAAAAGAAATAAAAGAGAGGCCCGTAAATGTAAGATTTGGAGGCTATGAAAATGCAGAGTTTTGCGAAGAATGCTGCTCCCCTATTTTAGAATTTTTAAAGAAACACAAGTTTATAAAAGACGAGAAAAAATAAAATTAAATCAAACTAAATATGTTAGATAAAGAAGACATACTAAAATTAGCAGAGGTTTTTGCCACAAAGGATGAAATAAAAGAAATGATCAGCCCACTTTCCACAAAAGATGATTTTAATGAATTAATGACGTCGATTGATAATTATGCAACAAAGGTTGACACTTATTCTCAGGAAATGACAATGTTGACTGGTAAAGTTAACAGACACGATAAATGGCTTCTTCAGATTGCTGAAAAGCTTGGGATAAAATTAGAATATTAATTTTAAAATATATGGCAGAAAATAGCATATTAAATTTAATGATAAGCCATCATGCATTAATAGATGCCCTATTTTCTTTGTTTCGCGATGAAGTTAAAGAAAAATCTCCAAGGGCAAGGGCTTCGCTTTCTGAACTTGAATGGGAAATGAAAAAACATTGGTTTGCTGAAGAAAATGCAATATTTGATTTTTTGCCTTTAAAAAATATAGAAATTTGGAAAACAATAAACCATTTAAAAGACGAGCACCTTATAATGCTTAATAGCTTAAAAAAATTCTCTGAAAGCTTGTTAGAAATAACAGATAATGAAATAGAAAATTTTTATAAGTTATTAGAAGAGCATCGAGAACTTGAAGAAAAAGACTTATATCCAAAATTAGACAAAGAAATGCGTGAAGAACAAAAAGCAGAAGTTATTTTGCGCATTAACGAAATTCCTATTAATAAATAACAACTTTATTTAGTTTCAAAAAAACGCGCTATGGCGTCTTTTTGTTATTAAATTTTAAAAAGCATGAAAACAGAAATTAAAAAATTACCAAAATCAGAAATAGAAATAGAGTTTGAGCTTACAGAAAAAGAGTTTCAGGAGCATTTTGAGCATGCGTTAGAGCATTTAAAGCATCACGTGAAAGTTGACGGATTCCGCCAAGGGCAGGCTCCTGCAAAAATGGTTGAAGATAAATTAAAACCGGAAATGCTTTTAATGGAAGCTGGCGACCATGCGGTAAAACACGTTTATACCAACTATATTATTGATAATAAATTAGAACCAATTGGCGAACCCGAAGTTCAAATTACAAAAATCGCCAAAAATAATCCTTTTTTGTTTAAGGTAAAAATCACTGTTTTGCCAGATATTGATTTGCCTAATTACAAAGAAATCGCTTCGCATATAAAAGGAAAAGGAATTTCTGTTGAACCTCATGAGGTTGAAGAAGCTTTGAATTATTTGCAAAAAACAAGAGCAAAATTTACTGAAAAAAACCCTTCGTCGCCTGATGGCTCCTCAGGGCGAGGAGATTTTATTGAAATTGTTTATGAAATGAAGGAAGCCGCCCCGCAAGGCGGGGCGAGCCTCGCCCCTTTGGGGCGGGAAATAAAAGACAGATTTATTTTAGGCGAGGGCGGATTTATGCAGGGTTTTGAAAACGGTTTAATGGGCATGAAAGCAGGCGAAGAAAAAAAGATAATAGTAAAATTCCCGGAAAACGCCCCAAGAAAAGATTTGGCCGGAAAAGATGCTGAATTTTTAGTAAAAATGATTTCTGTACAAAAAATGGAACTTCCTGAAATTAACGATGAATTTGCAAAACAATTGGGAGCTTTTGACACATTGGTTGCATTAAAAGAAAGCTTAAATAGCGGAATAACATTAGAAAAAACAGAAGCTGAAAAACAAAGAAAAAGAGGCGAAATTTTAACCAAAATTTCAGAAAAAGCCAACTTTGAAATGCCAGAAAAACTAGTTGAATACGAGCAAGAAAGATTGTTTGAAGATATGAAAAATCAAATAAGCCAAAATGTTAAAATAAGCTTTGAAGAATATCTGGCTTCTATTAAAAAAACAGAGGGAGAACTTAAAGAAACCTTTAAAAAAGAGGCTGAAAAAAGAATTAAAAGCTTTTTGGTTTTAAGGCAAATCGGCAAGCAGGAAAATATAAAAATTGAGGACAAAGAAATTGAAGAAGAAATGAATAAAAATATAAAAAATTATTCAAAAGAAGAATTAAAAAAAATTGACATTAATCAATTAAAAGAGTATACTAAAGACGTAATACATAATGAAAAAGTTTTCCAGCTTTTGGAAAACTTATCTCAATAAAATAATATGTCAAGAACAGAGGGAGCTTCAAATACAAACCCAGAATTAAACCCTATTGATACGGGTGCGGATGTTAATGTTGACAAAAAACCAGAGAACGAATCTGCGCCCGAAAAAATTGAAGATGGGCAAGGAACAGAAAAACCCGAATTGCCGCCAGAAGAACAATTAATAAATATAGATGATGGTATTAGGGCTAAACAGCAAGAAATTAAAAAACTAACTGACTTAACTGAAGGGACAAAGGCAGAATTAGACGAAGCGAGGAAAAAATTAGAATTGCCTCCGACGGAAGAAGAAACACCTAACGCCCTTTCATATAAAAAAAAGCTTGAAAAGCTTCAAGCCGAGCAAAAAATATTAGAAAAACAGAAAGAAGAACTTATCAAAAAACAGGAAAAAGAACATCTTATTAAAGAAGAAAAAGAAAATATCCTCCAGGAAAAACTTGATGAATTATTCAAGGAATTTAGGGCACTGAGCTCTCACGATTTTAAAAGTATTTTAAAAATCGGCAAGACGAGAGAAGGCAGAAATATTGAAAGTGGTGCAATGGGAGAATTAGATCCTGAAACTGCCATGTCGTTAGCAAGAGCTTTTGAAGAAGGAATTAAATTACTCCCTGAAATTCTTAAAAATCTGCCAGAACTTCTAAAAAAATTTGATGAAGATTTAACAAAAGAAGCGACAAAACGTGTAGAAAAAAAATTAGGAGAAGAGAAACAGGAAAAAGGAGAGGAACAAAAAAAGGAAGAGGTCAAACCAGAAAAACCAAGTGCCGAGGAAAAATCTGAAATTCCGGGAGATAAAATTTCACCGAAGAGAATAGAGCAAAAACCAAGTGTTGCCGAGAGCGGGAATACTGAAACTCCTAAAACATAATCTGCCATAAAAAATTTAGACATTTATAAATTAATTAAAAATTTAAAATTACAAAATTAAAAATTAACAATAATGCCAATAGTACCAACTATTGTAGAACGTTCCCAGCGCGGTGAGCGCGCATACGATATATTTTCAAGGCTTTTAGAAGAGCGCATAATTTTTCTTGCGGGTCCTGTCACAGATATGAACGCAAATGTGGTTATTGCCCAGATGCTTTATTTAGCATCAAAGGATTCAAAAAGAGATATAAAGCTTTACATAAACAGCCCAGGCGGTTCAGTTACAGCGGGTTTGGCAATTTACGACACAATGCAGTATTTAAAATGCCCTGTTTCTACCATTTGCATAGGGCTAACAGCTTCAATGGCGGCAGTTATTTTAGCAGCGGGAACAAAGGGGAAAAGATTTTCCCTGCCTAATGCTGAAATACTTTTACACCAAGTAGCTGGAGGCATGCAAGGGCAGGCCGCAGACATTGAAATTACTGCAAAACAAATTGTGTTAATGAAAGAAAAGCTAAATAAAATTATAGCTTCGCATACTGGACAAGCTTTAACTAAAGTAGAAAAAGACACTGACAGGGATTTTTATCTCACAGCAGAAGAGGCAAAAAAATACGGCCTTATTGACGAGGTAATCGGAAGTAAATAATCCCCTGTTAGAAAAAAATATCGTATATGGGCTCACCGAGCAGGTGAGTTTATTTATTTGTAAAATTAAAAATTAAAAATATATGAATCAAATTATTTTTATTATAGCAGGCGGGGCCCTGTGCTTAATTATAGGTTCTATTTTAGGATATTATGTAAGGCAATCAATTGCCAAAAGAAGAGCAGGCACGCTAGAATCAAAACTTGAAAAAAAGGTTTTGCAGGTGAAAGAAGAAACCTCTGCAATGTTAAAAAAGGCAGAGCAAAAATCAGCTGATATAGTAGACAAGGCGCAAAAAGAAGTTGATGAAAGAAGAAGAGAATTTTTAAAAGCCCAGCAAATATTATTAGACAGAGAAAATTTATTAGACGGAAAAATAAGCTCTTTTGAACAAAAAGAACAAGATTTAAAAGACAAAGTTGAAAAGTTAAAAACCGTTAGAGAAGACTTAGACAGCCTAAGAAAAACAGCAGAAGAAAAGCTTGAAAAAGTTGCTAATTTATCGCGCGAAGACGCAAAAAAAGAGCTTTTAGAATTAGTAGAAATAGAATACCAAAAAGAAATTTTAGAAAGAATTAAAAAGCTGGAAGAAAGAGGTAATGAAAAATTGCAGGAAAGAGCTAGAGAAATAGTTGCTTTGGCAATTCAAAAGTGTGCTGTTTCACAAACACAAGAGTTAACTACAACAACAGTTTTGCTGCAAAACGAAGATATTAAGGGAAGAATAATTGGAAAAGAAGGAAGAAATATTAGAACTTTTGAAAAATTAACCGGAGTTGAGCTTATAGTTGATGAAACCCCAGAATCAGTTGTTATTTCTGGGTTTAATCCAATTCGCAGGCAAATTGCAAAAATCGCGCTAGATAAGTTAATTCAAGACGGCAGAATTCAGCCTGCAAAAATTGAAGAAAAAGTTGAAGAGGCAAAAACAGAAATTGCCCAAAAAATAAAAGAGGCTGGCGACAAAGCAGCTTACGATGTTGGAGTTATTGGGTTAAATGACAAGCTTATCCAAATTTTGGGCAGGCTGTATTATAGAACATCTTACGGGCAAAATGTTTTATTGCATTCAATGGAAGTTGCTTTAATTTCAGAAACAATTGCAGAAGAATTAAAAGCAAACAGCCAAGTGGCAAAACGAGCAGGACTTTTGCACGACATTGGAAAAGCAATTGACCAACAGGTTCAGGGATCTCACATTGAAATTGGCATTAAAATTTTAGAAAAGTTTGGTGAATCAGAAGCGGTCATAAAAGCAATGAGAGCCCATCATGAAGATTATCCGGCCGACAGCATAGAGGCAATCATTGTAAAAACAGCCGACGCAATTTCAAGCTCAAGGCCAGGAGCCAGAAAAGACAGCTTAGAAAACTATTTACAGAGGCTAAAAGAGTTAGAAGACATAGCTAATAAATTTCAGGGAATTGATAGAGCTTATGCAATCCAGGCAGGCAGAGAAATAAGAGTATTTGTGAAAGCAGATAAAGTTGACGATTTAGGTGCCCAAAAAACAGCTAAGCAAATTGCAGAAAAAATTGAAGAAGAATTAAAATATCCGGGCGAAATAAAAGTAACAGTTATCCGTGAAAACAGAGTAGTAGAATATGCCCGTTAAATTTGTTTGGTAGTTTTTTATTTCTTAACAAGCGAGTCAATTATTGACTTAATAGTTTCAGCTTCGGATTTATTTATATTTTGGGGAATTGAAATTTGGGCATTACCGCAATCAAAAGAAAGGTCTATCTTATGGGAGGTTTCCACAGATGATGTGATATAATGAGATAATCTTATAGTTTTTTTATCCGTTTTATCTTTCTTAATTAACAGGGGTGTGGATTTCTTTGCTTTTACAATCCAATTTTGTATTTTACTGGGTTCTGCGCCATATTTTTTGTAATCTTTTATTACTTTAAGCAAGCGTGCTTTATAGGTATTTAAAGAAACGATACTCTTTTCTTTGTTCGCAATTACTAAGCTTCTAAAAATTTCTCCTATACTATCTTCTACCATAGCTATTGATTTTGACTCTTCTGCATTAAGCTCTTTTTCAAAAATTTTTAAAGCGGACTTTAAATTGTTAGCCGTGCTGTCGGGATATTTTCTATTAGCTTTGGCAAAATCTATAAAATCATATAAATTTTTAAATTTATCCATGGCATTTTTTAATTTAATCTTTATTTATCTTATTTTATCATAAAAAAGATAAAAAGAAAAACCACCCTTTGATTTTACTCAGGATGGTTTTTTTGTTGGAGCGGGTAAGGGGAGTCGAACCCCTCTCATTAGCTTGGAAAGCTAAGGTAATACCGATATACGATACCCGCCTTCGGTTCGCTGAAGCGAACCTTCGGCGAGGCAAAGCCCGCCAAGGTTTGCGAAGGCGACATTAATAAATTTCGTTTTTTGTCGGGGTACTCGGATTCGAACCGAGACTAAATCGTCCCAAACGATTCGTGCTACCGTTACACCATACCCCGATTATGATATTATTCTAATGTAAAAAGCTCTTATTGTCAAAGGGTAAAAATTATGATAATATATTAATTAATTCTGCCCTCGTAGTTCAATGGATAGAATAGGATCCTTCTAAGATCTAGATGTTGGTTCGATTCCAACCGAGGGCACCATGGCGGCTATGGTGTAGCAGCAACACAACGCTCTGTGGCAGCGTCATCACGGGTGCAAATCCCGTTAGCCGCCCCAACTTTTAAAACCCGCTAATTGGCGGGTTTTAGTTTTTTAAAAAATATCATATAATAAAAAATATGGATTTTTTAGAAAAAATAATTATAACTCTTTGCATAATTTTAGTAGTGCCGTTTACAGCCGGTTTTTATTTTATTATTGCCAAAAGCCTTAATATGGAGCCAGAATTTATAACCGTAATGTTCAAAAAATCTTCTACAACTGAAACTGCATTAAAAAAAATTCCTCCAATTGAAATTGTTAAAAACGAAAAACTGCCAGATGCCATAAATAATATTTCTAATAAAGAAAATAATTTAGTCGTTTCGTTAAAAAAATTAGAAAACCCCCCGTCAATTATTAACGCGGTTTATGTTACCGGTTGGTCAGCAGGAAGCAAATCTTATCTTAATTATTTAACCCTGCTTTTTAAAACAACAGAAATTAATGCAGTTGTGGTTGATATTAAAAATTATTCTGGATTAATTTCATATAATTCGGGAGCTGGCGAAGTAAAAAAATATGGCATACACGATAATGCAATTCCAGATATAAATGCCCTTGTAAATTTTTTTCACGATCAAAATATTTATGTAATAGGAAGAATATCTGTTTTTGAAGATCCAGCGTATTCAAGGGTTAGGCCAGACTTGGCAATTTACAATAAAATAGAAACCAAAGACCCTTTAAATCCTGCCAGCCTTGAGGCGGGTCAAAGGGTATTATGGCTTGATAACCATAAATTATCATGGCTTGACCCTGCTTCAAAAGAAGTTTGGGATTATAATGTTTCTTTAGCAAAAGATGCCTTTTTACACGGCTTTGACGAAATAAATTTTGATTATATTAGATTCCCTTCCGACGGCAAAATTGAAAATATGGGATTTCCTCAGTATGATATAAAAACTCCAAAGCACACTGTAATAAATAATTTTTTCCAGTATTTAAGAGAAAACCTGCCAGGCGAAAAAATATCTGTGGACTTATTTGGCCAAACAACGGTAAGCAAAGATGATATGGGAGTAGGCCAGCTGTTTGAAGACTCTTTTAATTATTTTGATTATGTTTCACCAATGGTTTATCCCTCGCATTACGTAAACGGTTTTATTGGCTTTGAAAATCCAGCAGACCACCCGTACGAAATTATAAAATATTCAATGGATAACGCCGTAAAAAGACAAACAGAATATAATAATTTGCAAAAAACAACCGTAAAGTTTAGGCCGTGGATTCAAGATTTTAATATGGGAGCGTATTATGACGCAGAAAAAGTGAAATTAGAAATAAAAGCGCTAAAAGACTCATTGGGCGAAAATTATAACGGCTTTATGCTTTGGAATCCTTCAAACATATATACAAAAGAAGCAATTACAAAATTAATACAGGAATAAGGGCGTATAAATAATATAATCAAAATGGAAGAAAATATAATCGAAACAAAAAATCTCACTAAAAAATATGGAGAATTTATTGCGGTTGATAATATAAATTTCACTGTTAAACGCGGAGAAATTTTTGCTTTTTTAGGGCCCAACGGAGCTGGTAAAACAACAACAATAAGAATGTTAACTACCCTGTTAGACCCTGACAGCGGAGATATTATAATAAACGGATTTAAAACCGATCAAAATAAGTCAGACGTAAGAAAATCTTTTGGAATTGTATTTCAAGATCCAAGCTTAGACAACGAACTCACTGCTTTTGAAAACCTTGAGTTTCACGGAGTAATGTATGACGTCCCTAAAAAAATAAGAAGGGAAAGAATAGAACAACTGCTTAAATTTGTGGGCTTAGAAGACAGAAAAAACGACTTTGTGAAAAATTTTTCTGGAGGAATGAAACGCCGACTTGAAATTGCCAGGGGCTTAATACATCGCCCTAAAATTTTGTTTTTAGATGAACCGACAATCGGGTTAGACCCTCAAACCAGAAATCATTTATGGAAATATATAAAAAAATTAAATAAAGAGGAGGGCATGACAGTATTTTTGACAACGCACTATATGGAAGAAGCAGAAAATATGGCAAACACCATAGCAATTATTGATCTTGGAAAAATAATTTCAAAAGGTACGCCAGAAGAATTAAAAAAACAAACTAACGAAAACTCTCTTGAAAAAGCGTTTTTGCAGTTAACAGGCAAGCACATAAGAGAAGAGGCCGGCACTGCAAGAGATAGAGCTAGATTTCAGGGGAGAATGTGGGGAGGAAGATAAATATATGAAAATAATATATTTAATGTGGCAAAGACAACTTATTAGGTACTGGAGATCTAAGGGCAGGATGATCGGCGCTTTAGGCCAGCCAATTTTGTTTTTTTTGGCTTTAGGATTTGGATTTGGCCCGGTTTATGCTAAGGCTGGTGGAGGAAATTACATTGAATTTTTGGCTCCCGGAATAATGGCTATGACCATTCTTTTTACATCTATGTTTACTGGCATGGAAGTTATTTGGGACAGACAGTTTGGTTTTTTAAAAGAAACGTTAGTGGCTCCTGTTTCAAGGTGGGAAATAATGATAGGAAAAACTCTTGGAGGGGCAACTATTGCAATTTTACAATCGTTAATAGTTTTTATAATAACTTTATTTTTTGGCTTTTCTTTAAATTGGTCTTTGTTGCCTTTGGCTTTATTATTTATGTTTTTACTAGCATCAGCTTTTACAGCGCTTGGAATTTCTATAGCTTCGCAATTAGAAGATATGCAGGCTTTTCCTATAATAATGAACTTTTTAATAATGCCGATATTTTTTCTTTCTGGCGCGTTATTCCCCATAGATAATTTGCCAAAAGCCGTCAACGTTATTGTAACTCTTAACCCTTTATCTTATGGAGTTGATGGAATTAGAGGGGCTCTTGTTTCTGGTTCTCATTATGGATTAGGCTTAGATTTTATAGTTTTAACAGTTACTGCGTTTGTTTTTATTGGAATAGGCACTTATCTTTTTTCAAAAACCCAGGCGTAAAACCGGTGTGCTAAAAAAAATTCGCTTTAAAGCGAATTTTTTAATTTACTGATTTTATTCTTTTTCTTCCAGTTTTGCTTTTAAAATCATTTCTTTTCCATCGCGCAGAACTTTAAAGCTTGTTTCCTGGCCAATTTTGCATTTTTGCAAAATATGAGGCAAAGGGTTTTTTGAGGTGATTTTTTCGCCGTTGCATTCTAAAATTGTATCAAATTCTTTAATGCCGGCTTTGTCAGCTGCCGAATTTTTTACTACCGGCGACTCTCCCAACATTTCCCTTACAACCAAAGCTCCGTCTTCAACCGGCAATTTATTTGCCTTTGCCATTTCTTTTGATAAAATTACATATTTTATGCCAAGAAATGGAACAACAATTCTCCCAAATCTTTCAAATTCGGCTAAAACTGTGTTGACGTACATTATTGGAATTGCAAAGCCAATATTTTGGGCTCCCATTATCATAGCAGTATTAATGCCAATAACCTGGCCTTCCATATTTACCAATGGCCCTCCAGAGTTTCCAGGGTTTATAGCGGCATCAGTTTGTATTAAGCCTCTTAAATTTTGCATTTGATGGTCAATTCCGCCAAAAGCAGTAATATATCGCGAAAGCCCAGAAACAATGCCAGCCGATAAAGTATCTGAAAATTCTCCCAAAGCGTTTCCTACTGCCACAACTTCTTCTCCTAGTTCAATGTTATTTGAATCTGCAAGCTCAATATATGGTAAATTATTTCCGTTTATTCTTAAAACTGCTATATCGTTTATTGGGTTTCTTGATAAAACCTTAGCAGGATATTTTTTTTCAGGGCTTAAAATAACAGTATAATCGGCTGTAATATCGGCCACCACATGGTTTGAAGTTATTACATATCCGTCTTCTGAAATTATAAAGCCAGAGCCTCCGCCAATTTGAGTTTTTTCTGTTTTATTTTTTACGCCATTTTTTTCTGAAGGCATTGGCATGATATATTCTTTGCCTCCGTACGGAAAACTGTAAAAATCATCTATTTTTGGCAAATCCTTTGATACAACAACAGTTATAACTGAGGGGCAAACTCTTTTTGCGATGGCTACTATTGGAGATATTGGTTTCATAAATTTATTTATTTTTTTATTATTTAATTTATTATACTAGAAATTTTTAAAAATACGAGGCTTGATATTTTTTAAAATTTCTGGTATTTTGAAAAATGTGGCTTGCCCCTGTCGTTCAACGGATAGGACGGAGGTTTCCTAAACCTTAAATCCAGGTTCGATTCCTGGTGGGGGCACACGTATGCTAATTCAAGTTATTGAGTAAGATTAGCAAACGTTTTGTTCTTTCACATAAAGAAAGGGTATTAAGATGGCTAAGAAACGCTCCAGAAAAGTTGACCAGAAAAAATATTGGAACGGACAACATAAAGACCGTGAGAAAGAACATCAAAATTTAGAAAGCACACCCAATGAATTTGCAAAAAAATGCCTGTCTTATATAAAACGAGGCGGCAAAATTTTGGAAATTGGTGTCGCAAACGGCAGAGATGCGAGGTATTTTATCCGTGAAAACAATAATATAGTTGTTGGCGTTGATATTTCGACAGAGGCGATACGTCAACTTCTTAAGGTAGCCACCGCTAATGGCACTGTGGACAAAATATTACCGATTGTCGCAGACGCTCAAGATGTTCCTAAACTACTTGATGACCAGGAATACTACGATGCTTTCTATGCTCGTTCTGCCTTGCACTTAGATGACGACCAAATTATTCCTTTTCTCGGCTATGTGGTGTCCCACTTAAATGAAGATGGGGTAGTGCTGGTGCAAGGAAAACCCAAAGAAGACTTCAAAATTACACGTTCTGTTGAAGTCGGCAAAAATTGCTATGAAGACGTGGACGGCCACATTAGAAGAATGTGGTCAGAAGAAGACATTGTAGCTTTGTGTCACTATCTTCAATTGGAGATAGTAGAGATTGGCCACACAACAGAAATTGTGCTCAACAAAGAAACAAAATTCATCCACTTCATCGCCCGAAAGTCAAGAGAACGCAGAAAATAACATGAAGCAACAATCAAAACCAATACCCGTAGTTTCGGCAATTCTTCTAAAAAAGGAGAATAATGAGCTACGGGTTTTTATTCAAACAAGATGGAAGCCAAAAGTCAGCCCGACCTATTCGGGAATGTTTGAAATTCCTGCCGGTGCAATTGAGTCGTATGAAAACGTATATGATGCGCTAAAACGAGAGATTAAGGAAGAAACAAACTTGGACATAGTAAGAATAATCGACGATTATCACGGAGATATATTAAAGTCCAACAAGCAGGACCAAGCATTTGTTTTTAAACCATTTGTCTGCCAACAAGTTTTACAAACTGACAACGGTTTGCCATGGATTGGCTTTGTTTTTATTTGCGAGGTAAAAGGAGAGGTGATTATTGATGAAAAAGAAGCAAAAAACCCAAAGTGGTTTTCTATTCAGGAATTGAAGTGGACTATTAAAAAATCTCCAGAAAAAATATTTCCTTTACAATTACCGGCTCTTAAATACTTCGTTGAAAATTTCAAGGGGTTTACAAAAGATTAAAAATAGAGTATACTAAAATTAATAAAAATTAGAAATTATTAATTAGAAATTTAATAGAAAAATGGCTCTAAATACAAAAGAAAAGACAAAAATAATAAAAGAAGTTAGCGTGCATGAAAAAGACACCGGGTCTGCCGATGTGCAAATTGGATTGCTGTCAAAAGAAATTGATAAGCTGGTTTTGCATTTAAAAAAGCACAAAAAAGACATGCATTCTAAAAGAGGTTTAATTAAAATGGTTATAAAAAGAAAAAAGCTGTTAGCTTATTTAAAAAAACAAGACGAAAAACGATATTCAGCTATAATCAAAAAAATTGGGTTAAAGAAGTAATATGCAAAAGCCAAAAGAACAAAGGGTAGAGGTTTTAATAGATATTCAAAATCTATACCACTCTGCAAAAAACCTTTATCATTCAAGGGTTAATTTTCAAGAAGTTTTAAAACAAGCGGTAGCAGGAAGAAAGTTTATTAGGGCTTTTGGCTATGTTGTGCGCACAAAAACTGGCGAAGAAGCGCCATTTTTTGATGCTTTAAGCAAAATTGGCATTGAAACTCGCGTGCGAGATTTACAGGAATTTTAT
>CAZKUM010000003.1:32397-36061 GCA_964555955.1 uncultured Candidatus Saccharibacteria bacterium
GAGGAGCAAAAAAAGCTGACTGGGATGTTGGCATTGTAATTGATGCCATACGCACGGCTCCAGGCCTTGATGTGATTGTTTTAGTTTCGGGCGATGGCGACTTTATTGCCTTAGTTGAATATTTAAAAAACCAGGGGAAAAGAGTTGAAGTTATGGCATTTGGAAAAACAACTTCTGCAAAATTAATTGAAGTTGCCGACGAATTTATTGATTTAGACGAAGGCCTCCCAAAATTTTTACTAAAAAAATAATTAATTGCGGGATGGATTCCATTGATTTTTGGGGAAAATTTTGGTAAGATTAAAGCGTATTAATAAGTATACAAAAATATGGTTTCTTTAAACCTAACAATCAAACAAGGGCGTGGAAAAAAGCGACATAAAAAAATAGTGGAATTTGATGTTGATCAATTTGAAAGATTGGCCGCGGCTTTGGGCATGTTTAACCCTGGTTTTGTAAAAAGTTTGAAAGAATCTGAGAAAGATTATAAAGAAGGAAGATACTCCAAATTAAGATCTCTGAGAGATTTGAGGAAAAAATAGTATGGAGATTTTTAAGACAAGGAAGTTTGATAGAGAATACGATCAGTTGTCGCTACATATTCAGAGAAAAGCTGAAAAACAGGAAAAATTATTTAGAAACAATCCACTCCATCCGTCGCTCCATACAGAGAAGCTATCTCCAAAATGGAAAGATGTATGGAGTTTTCGTATTGATGACAGCTATCGAATAATTTTTAAATTTTTAAATAAAGATAAAATTTTATTTTTGAACGTTGGTCCGCATGATTGGGTATATAAGCAAAACTTTTAAAAAATAATATAGAAAAATAAAAATTGCTGTGAATTTAAAGAGATTTGCGGCTATACGAAAGCGCTAAAATTATTTAGCATTTTGGCATATCCGTTTTCTCAAATTTCGCAGAAATAAATAATGAAAAAAGATACTTTTGAGTTAGAGGTTGGAGGTAAAACAATAAAAATAAAAATAACAAACTGGGCCGAGCAAGCATCTGGGTCTTGTTTGGTTTCTTGCGGAGATACAGAAGTTTTGGTGGCGGCCACCTTGTCTCCATTTTCAAGACCGGAAATAGATTATTTTCCTTTGACGGTTGAATATGAAGAAAAGTTTTATGCGGCCGGCAAAATTTTTGGCTCGCGGTTTGTAAGAAGAGAATCAAGGCCAACAGACGAAGCAATTTTAACAGCAAGAATGATTGATAGGGCAATAAGGCCGCTTTTTCCAAAAGATTTTAAAAAAGAAGTGCAGGTAATTGTAACTTGCCTGTCATGGGACGGCGAAAACGATCCTGATATTTTAGGAATGATTGGGGCATCGTTTGCTTTGTCTATTTCTAATATTCCTTGGAACGGGCCTTTAGGGGCAATAAGAGTTACTAAAAACCCTTCGGCAAGCTCAGGGCAAGCTAAGTGGATTTTTAATTCAAACTACGCCCAAAGAAGGGAAACCGATATGGATTTAACTTTATCGGCTATTGATAAGGATGGCGATATTTTAGTAAATATGATTGAAATGGGGGCAAAAGAAGTTTCTGAAAAAGATGTTTTAGAAGCTTATGAAGTTGCAAAAAAAGAATTGAAAAAAATAATTGATTTTCAAATTCAAACTGCAAGAAAAATTGGCAAGAAAAAAGACGAATTTAGCCCCGCTGTTGAATTAGAAATTGGAGAAGAAATTAAAGAATTTTTAGGTAATAAATTAGAAGAAGCAATTACTAATGCTCCAGACGGTGAAAAAAACTTGGGAGCCGCTGAAACATTAAAACAGGCATTAATAAAATATTTGCAGGAAAAACACCCTAATGAAGGAAAAGAAAAACAGGTTTTAGCGTTTTTTGAAAAAGAAATTGAAAGAATAATTATTAAAAATATTTTAGAAAAAGATAAAAGGCCAGACGGCAGAAAAAACGACGAAATAAGAAAACTTTCTGCAGAAGTAGGAATTTTGCCAAGAACCCATGGAACCGGATTATTTTACAGGGGTCTAACCCATGTTTTGTCAATTTTAACCTTAGGAGGCCCAAATGACCAACAACTTTTAGAGGGCATGGAATTTGTGGGCAAAAAAAGATTTTTGCACCATTATAATTTTCCTCCTTATTCTTCTGGAGAAACAGCCCCAATGAGAGGCCCAAAAAGAAGAGAAATAGGGCACGGAAATTTAGCAGAAAAAGCTTTACTGCCTGTAATACCAGAACCTGAAAAATTTCCTTACACAATAAGAATTGTTTCAGAGGTTTTGTCGTCTAACGGATCAACTTCAATGGCTTCAACGTGCGCTGCATGTTTAGCTTTAATGGACGCTGGAGTGCCAATAAAAGAGCCTGTGGCTGGTATTTCAGTTGGGCTAGCAAAAGACGAAGAAACTGGAAAATACAAGCTTTTAACTGACATTCAGGGCCCAGAAGACCACTATGGAGATATGGATTTTAAAGTTGCTGGAACTAAAAATGGAATTACTGCAATTCAGATGGATATTAAAACCGATGGCATAGACAAAAAAATTATGGAAGAGGCTTTAACAAGGGCAAAAGATGCAAGATTTAAAATACTTGATATAATGAAGAAAACAATTGCAGAACCAAGAAAAAGTTTGTCGCAGTTTGCGCCAAAAATATTTTCTTTACAGATTAACCCTTCAAAAATTGGCGAAGTTGTGGGGCCTAAAGGAAGTGTGATAAATAAAATGATTGAAGAATTTGGAGTTGCAATAGACATAGAAGATTCTGGATTAGTATTTATTACCGGACAAGACGAAAAAATGGTACAGTTAACAGTTGACCGCATAAAAGGAATAACCGAAGAAGTGGAGGTTGGAAAAATATACCAGGGCACAGTAAGAAAAATTATGGACTTTGGCGCCTTTGTTGATATTTTGCCGGGGCAATCGGGGTTAGTGCATATTTCAAAATTTGTGCCAGAAAAAATTAACAGCGTAAGAGATGTTATTAATGAGGGAGATAAAATTCCAGTAAAAGTTGCTGGAATTGACGACCAGGGCAGAATAAATTTATCTGCTATTGACGCAGGTTTCAAACCGCAAAAAAATAAAAAATAATTAATAAAAATGACTTCAGAAACCGAACAAAAAATTAAGAACATCGTTGATAAAATTGCCACAAAATATAGGCCAGAAAAAATTATTCTTTTTGGATCTTTTGCATGGGGAAATCCAAATAAAGACAGCGATGTTGATTTGCTGATTATAAAAAAAACTGAAATGTCCTCAAGAAAATTAGCTCAAGAAATAGACGAAAGTTTATTTGAACGAGAAATGCCAATAGATATATTAGTTTATTCTCCGAAATATTTAGAAGAAAGATTGTTTTTGGGAGATTTTTTTATTAAAAAAATCATTAAAGAAGGGAAATTATTATATGGAACAAAATAACTTAAAATTGGCAACTGAATGGTTCGCCAAAGCAGACGAAGAAGAACTTGCTTCAGATGCAATTTTAAAAGAAAAAGCAGGAGCAAGCATTCTATGTTTTCACTCTCATCAAATTGTTGAAAAATATTTTAAAGGGTTTTTAACTTTTAAAGAAAAACCATTTGAAAAAATACACGATTTAATAAAACTAACTGGCTTAGTAAAAGAATTTATACCAGAGCTTAAAAACTTTCACAAAGAAATATCTCTACTA
>CAZKUM010000003.1:36071-36300 GCA_964555955.1 uncultured Candidatus Saccharibacteria bacterium
GCTGGAAGAAGCCTGTATTCTACTAAACGATTACTATATTGAAACTCGCTATCCGGGCGATGCCCCAGAAGGTTTTAGCTGGTATGAAGCTGAAACTGCTTTTAGTGTTGCGAAACAAATTAAAAATATTATTTTAAATAAAATTAAATAATAGGACTATGCAAAAGCAAATCTTCCCGCTGCAGCGGGATCACGCTCGAGGCGTGACAACCCTAATTGGCATAATAAT
>CAZKUM010000003.1:36310-41814 GCA_964555955.1 uncultured Candidatus Saccharibacteria bacterium
AATAAATTAGTTAAGTTTTTTTCTCTGGTTCAATAACTGACTGCTGGCTTTTCTTTTCCTTTTCTTCATTTGGAATTTCTCTGCCTTGGGAAAACCTTATCATAACATCCAATTTTTTGAAGCGATGCGGAATTTAGAAATTCTGAAAAACCAACAGGGGTGTCAATCTCAGAAGCAATAATAGATTACTGTTTAAGTAAAATTAAATAAAAGTACTATGAAACAGAAGATCTTCCCTCTGCATCGGGATCACGCTCTAGGCTTGACAACCCTAATTGGCATAATAATTATTATTGCTGTGGCAGTCGTCCTTTTCGGCGGAGTTTTTTCGTATCAATACTATTTGAAATCTCAAACTCTAAATCAGAATGCCAAAACCACAAACTCGCCCGTCCAAAGCCAGCAGGCGACGGAGGGCTGGAAAACATATACAAACACAGAATATGGTTTCGAGTTTAACTATCCAGGTAATTGGGAAACATATGAGAAACCTGGGCAAGTTAATCTAGGCCCGAAAGACAAAACATTTTCCTATGAAGGAATGAAATATAGTCCCTTCAGAGTTATTTTTCATAAAGGATCAATGCAAGACGATATAAATGATCGCCTTTCAATGAGTTGCATAAAAGAGGACAAAAAAATAGAGGTGAATAGCCTATCCTTCGTTAAATTAACAGAACGTTGCCCTTGGCCTTACGCCGACAGCCTCTATTTAGATTTAGACGCGGGGAATTATCTAGTTTTAAATTATGATATAAAAATTTATAATGAAGTAAAAAACATAATTTCCACTTTTAAATTTACAAAATAAAAAATAATTAATAAAAATGACTACAGAAACCGAGGAATTAGAAGCTAAAGAATTTTTAAAAAGGGCAGAAGTAAGAACAATGAGAAAAGACCTTCAAAAACTGAGGGAGTCTGATGCGTTAAAAGAAAAAGATAAAATAATTAAATCCAAAACAGCAGAACAAGAAAAGTTAGAAAAGCTGCAAAAAGAAAAAGAAGCCGAAGATAAATTAGAAAATCTTCAAAGAGAAAAAGTGCTTCAAAGCAATGTTTCAAAAGAGCGAGAGGCTGAAAAGCAGATAAAAGATTATGCCGAAGAATCCGAAAAACAACAAATATTTTTATTTGAATCACAAAGGCTTGCTTTGCAAAAACAGATTGATGACTTAGAAAAAGAAAAAGAACCGGAATTGGCCTTGCAAAAAAACAAAATTTTGATGAAAAAAAGCGATTGGGAGGCTAAGCTTAAATCTATAGCGAGAGAAGAGCAAAAAGTTGAAAACGAACTAAAACTTATAAGCGATAAAGAAAAAGAAAGCAATGTTCCTTCTGAAAAAAAGAGTTTAGAGCAAAGAAGAATAGAAATAGAAAACGAAAGGCAAGAAATAGAAAAAAAGAGATGGGTAATAGAAAAAGAACTCTTAAAGTTAAACGACGATATTAAAAAAACAGACGAAGACTACCAAAAAATTATAACTGAAAAAGACAGCTTAAAAGAGCAAATAACAACAATTGACAACTCTTTAAGGGGGATTTATTCAAAAATAATAAATAGGGTTCAGGAAAGAAAAAGAGGCCAGGCAGAACAGCAAAAAGCAGAAGCGTTAAAGGCTGCAGAAATAAATGTAAAAAAGAAAGAAACTGTGCAAAGAGAACAGTGGGGCAAAACAGGTGTTCCTAAAGAAAAAGAATTTTTAAAAGACGTGCCTGATTCTTTTAAAGAAAAAATAGCAAAATCATTTGAGGTAGAAGAAGAACAAAGAAAAAAGTTTATGCAAACCATTGAAAATCAGTCAAAAGAAGAAAATAAAAGTAATACTAATCAATAATTAACAATGAATAAAGAAATAACCGAAGAATTAAAGATAAAATTAGAAGCTCAAAAAAAGTCCTTGGAAGAAGAATTAAAAAGTTTTGCCAAAGAAGATAAAAATTTAAAACATAATTGGGACGCCAGATATCCGAATCGCGAAAATGGAAATATGGAAGAAGAGGCAGATGAGGTTCAAGAATACGACAATCTTTTGTCTCTTGAACATAGCCTGGAATTAAAATTAAAAGATGTTAATTCGGCTTTAGAAAAAATAAACAGCAATGGATATGGGGTCTGCGAAAATTGCGGAAAAGAAATTGAAGAAGAAAGATTAAAGGCTGCTCCCGAAGCAAAATTATGCATGAAATGCAATAAAAAATAATCATAAAAAAACCGCCCTTCGACAAAATCAGGACGGTTTTTTGTTGTATTTTTTAGTACTTTATTTTGGTGCCAATAGAATATCTTGATAAAGGATTTTTTGCTCCTATAACTTCAAAGTGCATGTGGCAGCCAGTTGAAAGCCCTGCTCCAGCCATGCCAGGCTGGCCTCCCATTAAAGCAATTCTGTCGCCAACATCAACTCTGTCTCCTGGTTTTACAAGCATTGTCATAAGGTGGCCGTAATAAGTAACAACTCCATTTGAGTGCAAAATTGTAATAGAATTTCCTCCGCCAAAATTCCAGCCGTATTTTACCCTTTGAACTTGGCCTGCAGCTGCAGCATGAATAGGTGTCCCGCACTTATTAGCTGTGTCCACTGCGTTATACCAGTGCATTCCCTGTGTAATTTGGCCTTCGGTTGGAAATATAAAAAAGTTATCAGCTAATGGAACCTGCGCAGGGCCCACCGGAGCTTTTTGAGGCATAACTCCTCCAGGAACTATTAAAAAGTCTCCTATATAAATATCGCCCTCGCCAGTAAGGCTGTTAAAAGAAACTATATCATCAACCTTTGATTTGTAAATTTTTGCAATTGAGCTTATTGTATCTCCAGATTTAACAACGTGTATTACTCCAGAAACCGGCAAAATAACAAGAGTTTGCCCAACTTTAATTTTTGTTCCGCTGCTTAAATTATTTGCAGCTAGCAATGTAGCAACAGTAATATTAAAATTTTGCGCGATTGACTGAATAGTATCGCCTGGCGCCACTGCATATTCAATAATATCGTTTGTTCTTTGCGAAGACCCAAAAATATCGCCTAAAACTTTTGTTGTTAAAATATTCGGGGTAGAAACGCCAGAAATAAAACTACCTTCTATTATTTTTAAATCTGGAGTTTCTAAAACCAGCGCTTTATTTTGGCCGACAAACAAATCATCTTTTTCTGAATTATTATTAAAAAAAGAATTAAAAAATACAATATCGCTGTTTTTTATACTATTTAAATCGGCAAAACTATCAGAGCCAAAAGAGATTATACCTAATAAAACAAAAGATAATAAAGCGAAACAAAACAAGGGGTTTTTACATAAACCCTTTAAACTTGCCTGCCTTTTCCCTTGCAAAAAATCTCTAAACAGACCTATTTTTTCCCTTATTTTTTTGAGTGTTTTAGAAATAACTTTAAGGTTAATTCAAAATCAAACTTGAACTAATTTTATCATTTTCAAGGCTTTTGGTCAAGAAGTTATCCCCAGCCCAACCGCACCTCACTTTGTTCGGGCGGAATTTTCAATTTTCAATTTTAAATTTTCAATTATGGTATATAATATAAAAATGAATTTAACATCTCCCAAAATAATAAAAGAGCTTCTGGCAAAATATGAAACAAGGCCTTCTAAGGGTTTAGGCCAGAATTTTTTAATTGATGAAAATGTTCTTCAAAAAATTATCACAGCGGCAAACTTAAACAAAAATGATATTGTCTTAGAAGTAGGTCCTGGCATTGGAACTTTAACGCAAGAACTGGCTCAAAAAGCCAAAAAAGTTATTGCAATAGAAAAAGATAAAACAATGGTTGAAATTTTAAAAGAAACACTTAAAGGTTTTGATAACGTAGAAGTTATAAATGGCGATATTTTAAAAATTGAATTATTAAAAAATTATTTAAAAATTAAAAATTACAAAATTAAAAATTATAAAATAGTGGCTAACATTCCATATTATATAACCGGCCCCTTAATAAGGTTTTTATTGGAAAATGAAAATCAGCCAGCTGAAATAGTTTTAATGGTTCAAAAAGAAGTGGCTCAACGAATTTGCAGCAACCCGCCAGATATGACCTTGCTTTCGGTTTCTGTTCAATTTTATGCAGAAGTTAAAATAATAAGTTATGTTTCAAAAAATTGTTTTTGGCCCTCGCCCAAAATAGACTCTGCTATAATTAAAATCACCCCATTCGTATGGGCGCATTCGGATTTCGCGAGCCATAGGCAAGCGAGCGCTTTTCGCATGCTATTTTTTAAAGTTGTGAAAGCCGGATTTTCACATCCAAGAAAACAACTCATTGGCAATTTGTCAAAAATCTTAGATTTAGATAAAAAAGAGGTTGAAATTTGGCTTTTGAAAAATAACATAAAGCCAACTCAAAGAGCAGAAACTTTAAGTATAGACGATTGGGTGCAATTAACAAAAAATTATAAAAAATAATTTTTATGGAAAAAGAAATTAAAAAAGGTGAAATAATTATATATAAAACTCCCGATAATAAGGTGCAGGTTAATGTTTCATTAAATAAGGAAACTATTTGGCTGGATGCTCATAAAATAGCTAAAATTTTTGATGTAAATCGGCCGGCAATAGTAAAACATATAAATAATATCTACAAAACTGGAGAATTAAACGAGAATTTAACCTGTTCCAAAATGGAACAGGTTGCTGCTGATGGCAAAATAAGAAAAATGAATATTTATAATTTGGATATGATAATTTCTATTGGCTATAGAGTAAACTCTAAAAGAGCTACTCAATTTCGTATTTGGGCAACAAACACATTGAAAAGCTACTTAGTCAAAGGTTATGCAATAAACGAAAAAAGATTATTGGAAGCAGAAAATAAATTTAAAGAATTACAGACAGCTGTTGATTTTTTAAGACAGAAATCTAACCATGAATTATTATCTGGACAAGAACAGGAAATTTTGAACTTACTTGGTGATTATTCAAAAACTTTAACTCTACTTGAGCAATATGACAAAGAAAAACTCTCTACATTAAAAACTGGCAAGGGAAAATTTGTTTTAGATTATTCAATTGCCAAAAAAGTTATAGTGGAAATAAAAAAAGAGCTGATTAGCAAAAAAGAGGCAAGTGATTTATTTGGCGTAGATAATAGAAATAGCTTAGCTGGGATATTGGGAAACATCTTGCAAACTTTTGATAAAAAAGAACTTTATCCAAGCATTGAAGAAAAAGCAGCCCATCTTTTATATTTTATTATCAAAGACCATCCGTTTGTTGACGGCAATAAAAGAATCGGCTCGTTTTTGTTTGTATATTTTCTTGATAAAAACAAATATCTTTACAGAGAAACTGGCGAAAAGAAGATAAATGACAATGCGTTAACCGCGCTTTCGCTTTTGATTGCAATTTCAGATCCAAAAGAAAAAGAAAAATTGATAAAAATTATCACAAATTTACTTGCGATATAATATAGTATCTGTGAATAACTTGGCTATTTTAAAATCTGCAAATGGTGTAAAATTAACAAAAGAACAAATTTCTGATTGGCTTTCAA
>CAZKUM010000004.1:0-6246 GCA_964555955.1 uncultured Candidatus Saccharibacteria bacterium
TCGTATTGATAATTGTTGGTGATTGTGGTTAGCGGAGGGTCGGTTGCCACTTCAACGCTAACTGGCATAATAACTATTTTAACTGATCCTTTACCATATCCATTAATGGCCATAAATTTATAGTTCCATACATAATAAATTTGTCTCGGTCAGTAAGATTTAATTTTGGTAATTCTGTTATTATATATTCGCTAAATACAAAAATAGGAATATTTTTTGTTAATTCGTTTTCTTTTATCACTTTTAATATTTCTATTCCGTCCATATCAATTAATTTTAAATCAAGCATAATAAGATTAGGTTTTTTGTCTTTTTCACCAATGTTTTGAATTTTAGAAAGTGCTTCTCTCCCGCGAGTAAATATATCCAAATCAAAATTTTGCTGTTTTAGGGCTGTAGAATAAACTTCTAAAATATCTCTATCGCTTTCAATTAAAAAAATAAGTTTCTTATCTTCTTTCATTATTTTTTACTTAAATTTTATTATCTGTTATTGTTTCTTGAACTACAAATTTTTCATCATTTTTATAAGGTAGCTCTACATAAAAAGTTGACCCTTTACCTTCTCCTTCCGATTCCACCCATACTTTGCCATTATGTAATTTGATAATTTGTCCTGCTAAATACAACCCAATACCCTTTCCTTCGGCAGTTTTTTTAGCATCCTCACTTCTCTCAAATTTAGATTCAAATAGAGTTTTTATTTTTTCAGAAGTAATGCCAATGCCAGTATCCTTTATTTTAATTTTTACTTTTTCATTTTCGGTTTTTAATTTTATTTCCACTCCGCCTTCTTTTGTATATTTAACAGCATTATCAATGATATTAAATAATGAAGTTTTTAACTTTTCCCTATCAGCTGTTATAATATAATTTTTATCAGGTTCTTCAGACTTTAAATAAATTCCTTTTTCTTCTGTTTTAAATTTTAACTCACTAATTATTTCATTCAAAATAACCTGCAGTTCAACGCCAGATTTTAAAGATAAAACACCTTTGCCTAATTTAAACTGTGCTGTGTCTAGAAAACTTTCTGCCTTTTTTTTCATATTTTGAGCTACCTGCTGAATTTTATCAGCAACTTCTAATGTTTTTTTAGGCTGTTTGCCAAAAGTTCCGTTCATAAGCAAATCGGTATATCCAATAATTGATGTCAAAGGTGTACGCATATCGTGCTGTGTTACCGCAAGGAATTGGTTTTTTATTTTATCAAGTTCTTCCAACTCCTCTTTTGCTTTCTTCTCCACCTCATACGCTTTTTCAATTTCTTTCGCCATCTTCTCCATTTTTTCCTTCTGTTTTACTTCCTTTATAACGCTGCGAATAAGTAAAACTCCTGCGATAATAATAGAAATTAACACTATAATGCTAAGTAAAAAATCTGAACTACCAAATGAAAAGAAAACATTCATTAATAAAATAATCCAAAGTGTAAAGACTAACAGTTCGGTTGCTATAATTTTAATATCGAAAAGTTGATGTTTGAATACGGCATAGCTTATAAAAATAATATACAAAATTACAATATAATTACCAATTGAATATGTGTTTATATTAAAATCCAAAAGAAAATTTGTGGACCCTCCGGCAAATCCTATTAATGCCGCATAATATACATATTGTATTTGTTTTTGATATACTCCGTCATATTTTCTAGAGTCAATTTTCAATAGAATAACAGAATAAATAACATAAAACGCAAAATATAATAAAAATAAAAAATAAAAAGAACCTGTTTGCACCGGCCAATAACCAAAATCAACTCTGTCTTTAACTCCGACAATAAAAAATTTACTAAACGATAAAAATATAAAAAATATTGAAAGAAGAAATCCTATAAATAATGATTTATTATTTTTTTCTCTTCCCAATAAATTTAGACAAAAATAGAAAAAAAATATTGGAATCAAAATAGTTCCAATATACAAAATTCTTTGCCAAAATAAAGCATCCTCTCCATTATCTACAATCATTGTCCCTGACAATCCCACCGTCCAAATAAAAATAGAGGCACAAGATAGAAACCATGCTCTGTTTGTTTTATCTTTAAAATTATTTAACAGTATAACAGAACACATTAAGACTGTAAGAACTGCTGTTATAACACTAGATAAAGCAAAAAAATTCATATTATTCCTTTATTTTTATAAATAAATTTTGAGCTATATTTTCTTTCCCCTTGCATCTTATTATTTCTTTATTTTTATCAATTATCAAGGCTTTATGTTCGCCAGATACATCTTTAAAATCGTTAGCTACTATTAAATCAGCTTGAGATTGAAGCATGCTTTTATAAGCAATATTTATTAACTTTTTTTCATCTAGACCGACTTCCAGCTTGAATTTTACTAAAAAAACAGATGTGTCCCATTTTTTAATTTTGTCCACTATTTTGATTGTAGGTTTAAGTTTTATTACTAGATTATTGTATCCTGATTTTATTTTTCCTTTTTTAACAGAAATAGGGGTGTAATCAGAAACAGCTGCTGAATGAATAACTATGTCATATTTTTTAGAACCAATCTCTTTTTCCATTAATTCTAAAAGCTCATCAAAATATTTAAAACGAATAATTTTAATATTTTTTTGTGTTGTTTCATCAATTATAACTCTACCAGCTCCTAATAGCAAAGTTACATCAGCCCCCATACTATAAGCAGTTTTTGCTATTATGAATCCTAAACCGCCTCCAAATATATTAGTAATAACGCGAACAGAATCTATAGGAACCCAAGTTGAACCTGCTGTAATTAAAATTTTTTTGTCTTTTAAAATTTTTTCCATTTTTAAAAAAAATTTGATTTTATATCTTTATATAAAGACGCTAATTGAAATAAATAAAAATAAAAAGGGTTGCTTGATTTTAAATATTTTTTAAATAAAGTTTCAAATTCTTCTGAATTAGAAACTCTCTGTTTGTTTTTTCTAGCGAATCTTATGTAAATATGGGCTATTTTTAATGGTATACCCTTAGCGTTTTTTGATTTTTTTGTCATCCACGGATCAATGTCTGATATGGGATATTCTTTTTTTATGACATCTTCTTCTTTAAATCTCATCATGGCGTCTGCGTCTCCATCCCAATCTACTAAATTAGTAGTGAAATTAAAATAGGAAGTAGCTATAGAAAATTCCTTATCGGTAGAGGGGTCGCATTTAATCCACTTATCGTTTATATAAACTAAAACAAAAACATGAACAGAGGTTTTTCCGATAAATTTATTGAGCATCGCTATTGATATAGGCCCAAAATATCTTTGTCCGTGCACTTTCATTATTCCATATCCAGCTGGTATATTATTATTCCTTAACAAGGCAACTAATAAATTTGCTTTATTCGTGCATGTTCCCTCTTTTTCTGCTAATGTTTCTGAGGCTTTTTTTTGCCAATTGCCAACTCTGTATAAAATATTATCTCTCACCCAATAAAAAACAGAGACAGCAAATTCTTTATCGTTTTTGCAGTTTTTTGATATTTCTTTTGCTAAATTTTTTATTGTTTCAGATGAAAAATCGCAGAATTCTGTCTCTTTTAAAAAATCTTCAATATTATCCATTTATTTTTTACCCA
Source organism: uncultured Candidatus Saccharibacteria bacterium (assembly GCA_964555955.1). Lineage (GTDB taxonomy): Bacteria > Patescibacteriota > Minisyncoccia > Minisyncoccales > Staskawiczbacteraceae > JBBTQL01. The sequence continues at coordinate 3,572 of CAZKUM010000004.1, forward strand.
ATATTTTCTTTGTTTCTTCTAGAATATCTTGATTATCTGCTATTTTTCCAGAGCCCTCGTCGCGGCAAGCTAAAACTCCTTTTCTTGGGTCAATGAATTTGTATTTCTTGTATTCTAATAGGGTTTCTACGTTTCTCTGGGTAATTGGGTTTTCCCACATGTTTGTGTTCATTGCTGGCACAATCAAAACAGGTGTTTCTTTTGGCAAGGCCATTACTACTGTAGTTAATAGGTTATCGGCTATACCGTGTGTTATTTTTCCGATTATGTTTGCTGTAGCTGGAGAAATAACCATAATGTCTGCCCATTTTGCCAAAGAAATATGTTCTACCTCTTCTTTATTGTAAGTCTGCCACATATCAGTGTATATGGGGCGATTGGTCAAAGATTGAAAGGTTAAGGGGGTTACAAACTTAGTTGCTCCGTGGGTCATAACAACCTTAACATCAGCTCCTTCTTTCAAAAACATGTTTACTAAAGAACATGTTTTGTATGCGGCTATGCCACCGGTTATTCCTACTAATATCTTTTTGTTTTCCATAATTTTTTTTAAATATATTATTTTAATACAACATTATTTATTATTTATAATCTCAATTTTTCTAAATACGTCAAAGAAAAACAAATTTTCAACTTTGCTTGTTTTCAAACCAGCTTTTTTTATATTTTCAATTGTATTTCTATTAACATTAAATCCAAATAAAGTTCTTGTGATTGGATTATGAATATGTTCAAAAAAAGCAATAATCTTGTGTTTGCTGAGCATGTGTTCAATCATTAAAATCCGTCCATTCTTTTTGCAAACTCTTTTCATTTCTTGCAAAACCTTAACGGGGTCTGGAACCGAGCAAAGAACGAATGTGCAGATAACATAATCAAAACTATTGTCTTCAAATTGCATATTCTGGGCATCCATTTGCATCAAGGTTATATTTCCTACAAGCTCCTTTTGCCTTATTTTTGCTTTTTCAAGCATTTTAGGACTGAAGTCTATCCCTATTATTTTTGCATCCTTGCCATAATATGGCAAATTTTTTCCGGTTCCAACCCCAACTTCTAAAATTTGCCCTTTAAGGTTGCTTATTAAATTTTTTCTCCATTTGCTGAATAATTTTCTTTCAAAAACACTTTCAAAAGCATCGTAAAATCTTGAAAACCTATCGTATCTTTTTTTAATAACTTCTGTTTGTTTGTCTGACATTATTAAAGTGTTTGTTTATTTTATCATTTATTTTATTTAAACTCAAAATTATTACTGAAATGGGAAAATGGCGGCCTAGCCCCGTTTACACCATTTACATGACCCCATTTGTGCACTAATTACACTCCAGCTATAGCAACACTCAATAATATAAAACCAACAACGAAACCGATACATAGTCCAATAATTGGGAAATATCCCATATTTTTTTTGATAAAATAACGAGATGTTAAAAAACAAAGAATTAGTGGAAAAAATATAAACACTACTCCGGGGTTTATATTAGACGGTAAAAATATAAATGCCAAAAACCAACCCGCAAAAATGCCAAGCCATTCATATACTGTGCCAAGAACTACGCCTAAAATGAGTAAAAATAATTTATTCATAAAATAACTTTAATTTTATTTATGTTCAGAGTTATAATTTTGTAAAACACTTGTAAACGTTTTAACTGCTGAATATAAAGAACTCAGCACGCTTTGTGTTACACTTTGCGTATATGTTGGTGCCGTTAACGATGTACCAAAACCGGGTGCCCATCTATAATTATTATAAAATAAAGTATTTCCAATTTCATTAACTACCTGCTGACTAACTCCAGATTGCTCAAGTAAATAAGTATTAGTATTATTGGAATTTGAAAAACCAGTTCCTCGACGTCCTCCAATCGGGTTATAATATCCCTGATCAGTTGGTGTAGAATTAAAAGTATTTACGATATTTCTATCAAGTTGAGTTGGAGATATACCTTCCTGATTAATTTTCACCATAGCAGTGCCTTTTTGATTCTCTCCGTTGTATTGCTTCATCGCGATTGTGTAATCTTTTGAATCGTTGACTGTCATAGTTAGATGCCACGCTAAAAATGGTTTTCCAACAGGAAAACCGCCCAAAACAAAAGGTTTGGAAGTATCTATACATTGAGTGTTGGTATATATTGGAGGAAGATTTTCACCAGGCCTTGGCACAATAAGCGTGCCCGTATGTGCAACAATATTTAACGGAAAATAATCGTCAACAGGACGGCTAAAAGCATAGGGGTCTTTACCTGAAGGATCTGAATATATAATCGGATTATTCCTCGCGTAGGCGTAGGCATTCTGGTTCTGAGGGTCTTGGAGCCAGTCTGAGTTGAAGTTCCAGAACATTGGGTCTTGGGTGGTAAAGCGGCCTACGCTTGCGTTGTAGTATCGTGCGTTGAGGTAGTTTAGGCCTGTGTCTGTGTCGTATTCTTGGCCAATAAATTTACGTTGTTCTGTAAATGTGCTATTTTGAGCTTTATTGTCTATGCGCATTTCTCCGAATGGATAATAGTCTGTTGTTTCAGCTATTGCTCCTGCGCTGTCTGTCATTATGGTTGAGCTGTTTAGCAAATCTGTTGTTGTATAATATATTTTAGCATTGTTTCCGGTTCCTTGCACGGTGGCAATGTTTTGGTTGTTTGCAAAGATGTGCTTGGTGATTGTTTCTG
>CAZKUM010000004.1:6256-35911 GCA_964555955.1 uncultured Candidatus Saccharibacteria bacterium
ATGTTTACATTGTTAGCAAAAATATGTTTTGTTATATTGTTTCCATCTGAATTATAGAACTGGGTTGGGTAAATTATGGTTGTAGCTTGCCCTGACGTAGGAAGGGTGGCAACCTTAATTCTTTGGCCTGATGCGTCATAGGCATAAGTTATAACAGAGGTTGGAGTTGTTGCTTTTACAAGCCTGTTGTTGTAATCAAATTCATAAACATTTATTCCATCATTTGTTAGGTTTCCATTTTTGTCGTATTGGTAATTGTTTGTTGTTTCTGTTTTTGGAGGCTCGGTTGCCACTTCAACGCTAACTGGCATAATAACTGTTCCAGTTGCGTTTGCGGCGGTTAAAACATATGTGGTGGTGATTGTTGGTTTTACTGTGAAGCTGGTTTTTCCGAGTACGCTGCCGATATTGTTATCAATGCTTAAATTTGTCGGCGCTCCGCCTGACAAAGTCCACGACAAATTTGCAGACTGGCCTTTGGCAATGCTTGTTGGAGTTGCTGTAAAACTTGAAATTGCCGGAGGCTGCGGAGGCGGTGGCGGAGGCTCGTTTACAGTTATTGTTACAGATTTTGTTGCTGTGCCTGTAATATTTGCCGCGGTGAGTGTGTAAGTGGTTGTGGCTGTTGGAGAAACAACTTTTGAACTCATACCGAGAACCGAACCAATGTTATTATTAATTGAAAGTGTTGTCGGAGCTCCGCCTGAAAGCGCCCATGACAAAGTTGATGGTTGGCCTCGCGTGATTATGCTTTGCGATGCGGAAAAAGTTGAAATTATTGGAGCTGGAGGATTTACAGTTATGGTAATTGATTTGGTTGTTGTGCCAGTTATGTTTGTTGCAGTAATTGTATAAGTAGTTGTTGCAGCTGGCGCAACTGTTTTTGAGGCAGTTCCAAACACTGAACCTATGCCATTATCAATACTTAAATTTGTTGCCTCCCCGCCAGATAAACTCCACGACAAAGTTGCAAGCTCGCCTTGTATGATTATTACGCGGTCAGCAGTAAACGAATTAATTACTGGCAAAGCTGGCAGAGGCGGAGGCGGATCATTAACAGTTATTTTTACCGATTTGGTTGTTGCGCCATATCTGTTTGTGGCTGTAAGAGTATAATTAGCAGTAGCAATTGGAGTTATTCTTTTTGAAACAGTATTTAAAACAGAACCTATGCCATTATTTATAGTTAAACTTGTTGGCTTAATTGAGCCGGTAATTTTCCACGACAAGGTTGCAGATTGGCCTTTTTCAACAGTGGTTGGGTTTGAGGCATAAGTTGAAATTACCGGAGCTAAAGGATGCGGCTTTACAGTAATTGTTACAGATTTGGTTGCTGTGCCACCGCTGTTTGTTGCGGTTAGCGTGTATGTTGTGGTGAATAATGGTTTTACAGTAATTTTTGTTTTGCCTAAAACCGAGCCAACTCCATTATCTATGGTTAAACTTGTTGGGGCTCCTCCTGACAAAGTCCACGACAAAGTGGTTTGGCTGCCTTGAGTAATCGTAGATATTGAAGCTTTAAAAGTAGAAATAACAGGAGCAGAAGACACGGCTGAAGAAATTATATTACCCAAAGTTTTAGTAAAAATTGAGGCTTGCTGCTCGGCAACTGTTATTGTTATTGATTTTGTTACGGTTCCATTGTTGTTTGTTGCAGTTAAAATATAAGTGGTTGTTGCGGTTGGGTTTACTATTTTAAAATTAGAGTTTAAAACCGAGCCAACTCCATTATCTATAGTTAAACTTGTTGGCGTTCCGTTTAAAATTGCCCACGACAAAACAGCCTGTTCACCTTTTTTAATTGTTGCTGCCGAAGAAACAAAATTAGAAATAACTAACACTGGTTTTAATCCTGTTGCAACAGTTTTTGTTACTGCGTCTGGGTTGGTTCCTTTATAGTTATAAGTTGTTGTTTTGTCATTTAATTTTTGCGACAGAATATTGCCTATGGCGTCATAAACAAAACTTTGAGTGTAATCTTGATTATTTGCAGTGTTTACGGCAGAAACCGAGGTTAGGCGGTATAAATTATCATAGCCGTAAACAACTGTTTTTTTAGTTGCTGTTGCCGAGTTATCTGTTAATTGTTTTATGTTGCCCACATTGTCGTATTGGTAAAAAATATCTTGCAAGCTAACGCCACCTGCCACAGATAATTTGCGGGTTAAACGGTAAAGTTGGTTTTGGTCATAAGTGTTGGTTGTTGTCGCTCCGTTTGCTAAATAAATGCTGACAATTTGTTCTGTTGGCGAATAATCAATATTGGCAACAACGTTTTTAAATGCTGTGTCAGTAGATTCTTTTCGCCAAACTTTTTCAATTAAACCGGCTGAATTATAATCATATTTTACTTGTGAATTATCTGGATTTGCAATTAAAGTTTTATTTCCAATATAGTCATAATCATATTTGGTTATAAAATTTTTGGCATCAATAATTTTGCTGTCTTTGGTTATGTTTCCTGTTGCTGAATATTCATATTGCTCGGCAAAACTGGCTGAAATAATGTCGCACAATAAACCTTTGCCATTTTTACAATTGTCATAATTAAATAAAACCTCTATGCCTTCTTCGCTAATATTATCTTCACTGATTTTTCTATTTAAAACGTCAAATCTGTAATTTATTGTTTGGTTTTTTGGGTCTGTTAAATTTATTAAATTACCCGCATTGTCATAAGCATAAAAATATTTTCCAAAAATTAAATCTGCTGGCGAATGCAAATCTTCTGCGCTTAGCCTTCTACCCAAAGCATCATAAACAAAATTTCTAACATTTCCTAAAGCATCTGTAATTGAAATTAAATTTCCTGCCAAATCATAATTATATGCAGTTGTATAAATGTCTTGGCCGTTATGCTCTAAAACTTTTGTTAAATTGTTGTAGGCGTTATAGGCATAATCTTTTTGGTTTCCATTAACATCTGTAATTGTTGTCTGCCAATTTTTGTAAACATAATTAGTTGTTCCAACAGCATTTGTAATATTAATTTTTCTGTTTAAGGCGTCATAAATATAACTTGTGTAAAGATTTGCAGAAGAAGTTGGGTTTGTTTTAGCAGAACTGACATCAAAATATGGCAAAGATTCTTTTTGCAAATTTCCGCGGCTGTCATAAACAAAATCTTTTGTTTCAAAATTATTGTCTTCAGCAGATTTTTTTGTCTGTATTATTCTGCCTAAGCCGTCGTAATAATTATAGCTATTAACAGAATTTGAAGAATCTAAATAATCTGTCTGCTGAACGCTCACAGCCAAAGGACTGTCGTTGTAAGCATAAAGTGTTTTTGCAACTAACGTTAAAGGATTTATTTCTGCTGGCTGTTCTATTTTTAAAACTCTGCCAAAAGCATCAAAAACGGTTTTAAAAATATTTCCGTTGGCGTCAATTATTTGTTTTGGTTTTCCACTGCTATAGTTATATACAAATTGCGTTGTCTGATTTAAAGCATTAACAACTACGGCAGGATAAATGTTGTAACTGTCATAATTGTAAACGGTTGCATTTCCATTGGCGTCTTTTGTCTGAGTAACTAATCCAAAATTATTATACGAGTTTTCAGAGCTGGCGTATTCTGAATTTTTTATCCAGTTTTCCTGCCTGGTTTGGTTGCCTAAGCTGACACTGCCAAACTCTAAATTATCATAATAATATTTTGTTTCTTTTATTTTGTTACTGTTTTGGTCTGCAACAATAATATTAGAAGGCGCGCCCAAAACATTGCTGCCTAAAGCATAATTGATATTTGTAATTCGTTTATCGTTACCTGTATCTGTAAAACTGCCGTCATTGTTGGCAACAACCTCGCCCCATTCTATTTTTTGAATTTGGTTTCCATTGCTGTTATCGTAATCATAAGTTTCTGCTTTGTCTTTGTGAGCCTGCCCTGAGGAGCCAGCTGGCGACGAAGGGTCAAAATCTTGTTCTGCAGTTTGAATTAGTTTTACAAACCCCGCGCCTCCTGCTAAATTATGCGTTTCCCATTTGTTAATTGTTGTCTGATAAAGTTTCCCGGCGTTATCGTATTGTTCAATGCGATAGGGTTTCCCTACTTTAAAATAATTATCCTGATATTGCCCGTGAATAGAATCGCTCCCAGTGCCAGTGTTGTAATAGGTTTTAGTAATGTTTTCCACGCTGTCGGTTTGCGTAACTGTTTTATAGCCGCTAAATTCCCTGTTAAAAGGGTCCTGATAATAATATGTTCCGCCCTGGTATTTATATGAAAGAGTTAAATCATTTCCAAAACCGTCGCTGTTTTTAATTTGAGAAACAGTAAATATTGGATATGGCGATTTATTTGCCATGTTTCCACTTTCATCTAAATATTGCGTTGAAGCTTTGTAATTAATTGCGGTGCTCCCTCCCTGCGGATAAATTATTTGGGTTAACAAATCTTGTTTTTTCCCGGAATTTATATATTCGTAATTTTTATAGCTCCAAGCGGGACCATTGGGATCATTACCAACAAAAATAATGTCTGCTAACCCATCGCCGTTAATATCCAAAAACTGCGGAGGCCTTGAGGTGAAATCTAAGCCTGTTAAAGGAGGAAGGTTATAAGATTGCGCCATTTCCCAGCCGGAACCCGTGTTTAGATATTCGTAGTCTTTTCGCTCGCCATTAATTGAAGTTGCAATTAATACAAGGTCTGTTAAACCATCGCCATTTAAATCTGTGAATTGAGGCAACACATTCGCAATATTCCAACTAGCCATTCCTGCTGGCACTGGCGGAAAACCAAATGATTGAGTTTGCAGCCAGCCAGAGCCGGTATTTAAATATTCGTAATTTCTAAATGAGGGATTATCACGCTGATCTATAACTTTTGAAATTAAAACAATATCTGGCAAACCGTCTCCATTTAAGTCTGTAAATTGCGGAGGCCTTAAAGAAAAATCTAAACGTCCAGCTGGCGGAGAAGGAAAATTAAAAAAAGTGGCAAGTGCCCAGCCAGAGCCGGTGTTTAAATATTCAACATCTCTCCACAAAGAATTACGTTCATCGCTTCGGTCAAGAAAAGTGCGAACAAGATCTGACAGACCGTCGCCATTGAGGTCAACAAACTGAGCCTGTCGTGTTAAAGAAAAATCCCAATAGGGTTGTTTGCTTGGAAAATTCCATGAAGAAGCCTGCACCCAGCCAGAGCCTGTGTTTAAATATTCGTAGTCTATTAATTCATATCCTACGTTATTAAAATGCTGCGAAATCAGCATAAGGTCTGTTAAACCATCGCCATTCAAATCTGTAAATTGCGGAAGTATATAAGGAAATCTCCAAATATCTCCCGGCGGCGGTGACGGAAAACTAAACGATTGAGTCATTTCCCAGCCAGAGCCAGTGTTTAAATATTCATAGTCTTTAAATACCTCTACTCCAGCATTATTGGTATGCTGAGCAATTAACATAAGGTCGGGCAAACCGTCGCCATTTAAATCTGTGAACAGAGGAGGTGTTTCACTCTGGCGATACCAAGTTCTTTCTCCTGCCGGGGGCGAAGGAAGTTCCCATGACGGAGTTAATGAAGAGCCGGCAACCGAGGTTTGATAATTAAAATTTGTCGCAGGCTGGGTTGTTATATTTTCGTTGCTATCTTTGCCGGACGTTGCTATTGAAGTTAAAAGAGATTTGTTTGCGCTTTGGTTTAAGGTATAAGCTAAATTATATTTGTTAGCCCAGTTACCGTTTATAGCAGTTGTTATTTGATTTATGCGATAATTAGTCGCCACAGAAAAACCTGTATTATAACTTGTTACAGAATCTGGCCTTGCTTCTGTGGAAAAATTAATTTCAAAAATGCCGTTTACATTGCCGCTGCCTGTATATTTTATGGCTAACGGATAAATTTGGCCAGCGTCTTTAAAATAATTGTAAGAAATATAATTATCGTTGGTGTCTCTTATTTCTTGCAGCATCCATTTAAAAACATTGTTTGGATTTGCAGGGTCATTTTGCTGAGCCGCGCTGTCATAGCCAAACTTATACTGCGTCCCGTCTTTAGCAATTACCAGCCATTGGTTATTTTCAAAAGTGTATTTGTTAAAATTTCCGTTTTCTGTCCTAGGGACAAAAAATGTCCCACCAATCGCTGATAGTTCGCCGTCAAGCGAAGAGTAAAAATAGCTGGCTACGCTTGAATCATAAAATTTATCAGAGCCATTTTTATTAAGCCGTTTTATGTAAGGGATATTTAAAGACCAGCCATAGCCTATAATGCTATTTTGTTCATTTGAATTGCTGTTATAAGATAATTTAATATCTGGCTGTAAATTGTTTCTGCCAGTAGGAACAGCAACAGAATAATTATAACTTAAAGCGCCTGTATTTTTATCTATTTCAGGCAACTTTTGCGTTAATTGTAAAACAGAAGGAGTAGGCTGAGTTTTTGAAGCGTCCTGCCCCAAATTTGCCCCAGCAGCAGGCGCATCTGCCCCAGCGTCTTGAGGTGTCAATAAATCAGCTGGCTGGACTGCCTCCGCAGGTAAGCTGCTGTTTTCAATAATAGGGGGATTATCTAAAACATTTGAAGCCGCTGTTGCGCCTGGCAAAGCAATATCAGTAGGAAAAACAGCAGGAGCCGAAGGGATAATTGTATTTTCTGGCATTGTCAAAGGGCTTATAGTCGTACTTGGAGCAGCAGGCGCAGCTACCGGGCTAGAAATAGGCATATTTAACGGCATAGATGTTTCAGGCGCGCTTATTACCGGAACGCTAATATCTATTTGTTGCGCAAAAACAGGCGCCAATGGCTGAAAAACAAACAAAAAAACCAACATTATTACAGTTGGCTTGAACAAAAATATCTCCGCTGATTTTATTAATAATCGGCTAGAAAAAATATCGTCGAAAAATTGATTCTTTTTATTTTTCATAAAAAAAGAGGCTTTTCAATTATATTAATTTAATACCTTAGCCTACCATTTATCTATAATTTAGTCAAGTCATCACTATTCATACATTGACTCTATCATTTTTTTGCAGTGGGATTCAATTATGTGCCTTCGCAGTTTTAGGGTGGCGGTAAGCTCTTCTTGCTCCTGTGAAAATTCCTGGGGGAGCAATATAAATTTTTTAACTCTTTCAAACTCGCTAAGCTTTGGATTTATTTTTTCGTCTATTCTTTTTTGAAAAATATCCAAAAGAACAGGGCTTTTTATAAGCTTGTCGTGTTCTTGCAATGGCAAATTATTTTCTTTTAAATATATTTCAATTTCCTGCCAATCAGGAACAATTAAAGCCGAAATAAACTTTCTATTGTTTCCAATTATTATTGCCTGCGAAATAAAGCGGTCGTTATTTAATAAATTTTCAACGCGCTCTGGCCAAACATTTTTGCCTCCAGAAGTAACAATCATTTCTTTTGCCCTGCCTATTACTGTTAAAAACCCTTGCCTGTCTATAAAACCCAAGTCTCCTGTATGAAACCACCCTTCTTTGTCAAAATTTGATTTTGTTGCCTCTTTATTTTTAAAATATCCCTGAAAAACATTTGGGCCTTTTACCAAAATTTCTTTTGCCTCGGTAATTTTAACTTTTACTCCAGGAACAACTTTGCCTACAGTTCCAAACTTAAAATCATCTTCTTGGTTTGCAGAAATTACCGGCGAAGTTTCTGTTAACCCATAACCCTCTAATATTAAAACTCCAATTTTTGAAAAAAACTTTCCAATGTTTTCGTTTAAAGATGCGCCCCCAGAAATTGTTAAGCGTAGTTTGCCTCCCATTTTATTGCGTATTTTTTTAAAAGCTAAAAAGTCGGCTAGCTTGTATCTTAAAGTATTTTTTTGTTGCCTTAACGCCCATTTAAAAATTCTTTTTTGAAAATTAGAAGAGCTGTTTACTTTGTCCCAAACAGCATCGTGAAATTTTTCAAAGACGCGCGGAACAGAAATCATTATTGTTGGCCTCACCTCTTTTAAATTAACCGAAAGCTGTTTTATGCCTTCTGCGTATGCAATAGTTGCTCCGTGGCATAAGGGCATATAATATCCTGCCATTCTTTCTAAAACATGGGACAAAGGCAAAAAAGACAAAAAAATGTCGCTGCTATTTACCGGAATAATTTCATTTACCGCCTCTACATTGCTTAAAAAATTTCTATGGGTTAAAACTACACCCTTTGGTTTGCCGGTGGTTCCCGAAGTGTAAATAATTGAGCAACAGTCGTCTGGGTCTAAAAATATTTTTTCAAATTCGTTGTTTTTGTTTTGAGCCAACATTGCTTTCCAGCTAAGCACCTTATTGCTCAATATTTCTTTTTGTACAGAAGTTAAATTTTCTATGAAAATAATTTTTTTAAGGTCTTTTAAATATTTCTGGCCCAAAAGCGCCTTGTTTAGAAGATCACTGTTTGAAACGATTAAAACTTTTGCCTGGCAGTGCTTTAAAATACTGCAGATATCTCTTGGGTTAAATGTTGTGTGCAGAGGCACAGAAATTGCCCCAAGTTCCATAATTGATAAATCAGAAATAACCCATTCTGGTCTGTTTTCTGATAAAATTGCCACTTTGTCTCCCTTGCCTACCCCTATGTCTGAAAGCGCCTTGCTAAAGGTTAATACTTTTTTAGATAGTTCTTTATAAGTAATAGGAAAATAAACGCCTTCTTTTTTGTACAAAAGAGCGCGTTTATTTTGATATTTTTTCGCAACTTCAAAAAAAACTTCTGGAATTGCTTTATACATGCGAACATAGTGAGCACCCCGCCCTCTAAGCTATTGTTAAATTTATAGCATAGAGGGCTGGGTAAAGTTCGTACTACTCACTTTATTTCTTTTATAAATTCGTAAATTTTGCAGAATAGGCCTTCGCATCCTTTTCCAACAATATTGTGCCTGTTTGAGTCAAACCAAAAAATTTCTTTTTTAGGAGAACCTATATTTTCAAAAATATATTTTGCGCTTTTTGGATGTATCACAGGGTCCACGCTGGCCGAAGCTATTAAAATAGGTGTTTTTATTTTATGCAAATTTGGCATTGTTTCCTGCTCTAAAAAGCTGATAAATTCGTTTAAGCTTTTGATAGGAATAACAGGATACGAAACCTCGTCTAACATATCTGTGTAGTCGGCTTTATAAGCGCGCAAGGGTTTTTTATAATATTTTTTTAATTTTCCGTAAGTAAAAAGCCTAAATTTAATAAAATTATGAAACCTTAAAAAAATAGGGGCGCCCAATGTGATAATTCCGGCTAAATCGCTGTTTAACTCTTTTGCCAGCCACAAGCCAAGATTAGAACCAAAAGAATTGCCAATAACAAAAACCCTTTCAGAATTTTCTTTAAGCCTTAAATAGGCCTCCATCACCGATTTTTTCCAGTCTTCAGGCGAAGTTTTTATTAAATCTTTTGGCTCAGTACCGTGGCCGGCTATAATTGGAGCCAACACATTAAAGCCTTTTTCAGATAAAAAAGCGCTTAATTCTTTAAACTGCCTTGGAGTGCTTGAAAAACCGTGCAACAATAAAACACCCACTTTTGAGTTGTTATTTATAGAGATTTGTTCTGCATCTTTCATATACTTAATTATAGCACTATAACATTACTTTGTCAAGATATTGCGAAAAACTTTGTTATTTACAGTCTTTTGGGCATTCCTCTTTTGTTTCTTTGCAAACGCAGCTAAAACTGTCTCCTGTGCAATTTTTATCAACTGTTTGGCAAATACCATCTCCGCACTTGTCTAAACAAACAGTTAAAGTGCCTCCCCCATTTTGCCCCTCTGCTTTTATGCTAACTGACGAATCTTGATTTTGCGGAACAATATTCTGCAAACTTGAATTTTGCTGAATTTCTTGCGTTTGTTCGCCCTGCGTTTTTAGCGCCGAACCCTCGCTGTAATTTACCACTGAATTGCCAATTAAATTTTTATATATAAAAAATCCGGCAGCTAAAACAACCAACAATAATATTATTAAAATAATCAAAATTTTCTTGACTTGCCCTGAGCTTTTAAAAGGGTCAGTTTTTGTAAACATTAATTTATTTTATCAATTAAGCTGATTCATATCAAGGGTGGCAAACGGTTAAACTTTGTGTTAATATATGCTTAATTATGCAAAAGAAAACTCGTTTTATAATACTGATTATTTGCGTTATTTTATTTCTTGTAATAACCCCTTATATTATTATCTATTCTTTGGGATATAGAGTAGATTTTGCAAACAAAAAATTAGTAGCGACGGGGGGCATTTATGTAAAAGTCTGGCCGCAGCCGGTTGAGGTTTATATTGATTCAAATCTTGCCGGAAAAACTAATATGCTTTCAGATTTTGTGTTTATGCAAAACCTACTGCCAAAACAGCACGATGTTTTAGTAAAAAAAGATGGGTATTTTACTTATCAAAAAACTATAGAGGTTAAGGGAAAAGAAGTGGTAAAATTAGAACATGTTATTTTGTTTAAAGAACATATTCCATTTGAAATTTTAACAGACCTGCCTGCGCAGGCAGGCAAAAGCCAATCCCCTTTTGTTAAATCAACGGTGCAAGAAAAATATGTTATCAAAAACAATAACTTATATTATTCTAACGCGCCAGAAAACAATAATATAACTCAAAGCAAAAAGGCGGTTCCTTTATTAAAAAATATTTTAACCCAAACAATACTGAATAATAATATAATTTGGCTTTCTTCTAACGGTTTCTTATATAGCTCTGACCAAAACGGCAGCAACACGCAAAAATTATCTGAAACTGCTTTAAAAATAGTAAAAACAAATTCTTATAAATTATCAACTGCCCAGCAGAACATTTTTTTGAAAAATAATAATAACCTTTTGCTTTTTTCGCAGGATAAAAAAGATTTTCAAAATTTTTACAGCTCGGTAAACGATTTTAAAATTTCGCCAGACGGGCAAAAACTGCTTTTTTATAACGACTACGAAATCTTGTTTTCTTATTTAAATAACCCAACAGACCAAATATTTTTAAACAGGTTTTCAGAAAAAATTGGTGATTGTTTTTGGTTGAACAATGATTATTTAATTTTTACCCTTGGAGATAAAATAACAATTTTAGAAACCGACGAAAGGGGCAATATAAATATGGTTACTCTGCCTCAAAGCCTGGCTTTAACAAACGGCAGCTCTTTTGAGGCCACAAACCCAAAAATATTTTTTAAGCAATCTGAAGGAAAGTTATACATACAAACTGGCAGCACTTTGCTTTCGTCAGAAAAAATCACACAGTAAGTAATTAGCTAATTTAAAAACAAGCCCCGCTTTTGCGGGGCTGTTTTTTTATGCTGATTGATTGGCGTTTTGAGATTCAATTTTATCTTTAAACTCTTGCCATTTCATTTCCTGGCCGTTGGCCATTTTGCAAACATCTTTAAACTGGCAATACTGGCACTGCCAATTTTTTGGGTAATCTTGCATTCTTTCTGGAACAATATCTTCTTCTACTTTAGCTTTTAAGCTGTAAAATTTATCCAGCAAACTTTTTACAAGCTCTGCATCATAATCTACAACAAACTCTTTAATGTTTTGCTGATCTTTATCTATATAAAGCAAAATTCCTTTTTTAATGTCAAAATAATGCAGGTAAAGCTGAATTTGATAAACATTTTCTTCTTTTGGTTGGGCTAAATTTCTAAAAATCATGCTATTCATGCTTTTTATGTCCAGCACATAATTTTCATTGTTAATGCATAAAATTGCATCGGCTCTGCCAGAAATTATTTCCTGCTGAGGAATTGAAATTTCTGTAGTAACTCCAATTCTAAGGCGGTATAAAACATTAAAAATATTTCTGTGAATATGTTCGCCGTGTTCAAAAATTCTTAAAATACGCGCATCCATTGGCTCTCTTGGCGCATTTTTAAATTTAAAAAAAACAGCGCGCGGGCACTTGCCGGCGTCTGTAATATAAAACTTTGTTTGCTCTTTATTTTTTTGCTGCTCCTCGTAAAACTCGTCAATAAGTTCTTTTAACATATTAGTATTTTATTTTATTTTCAAAATAATAGCAATAGCAACAGCAACAGCAACAGCAACAGCAACAGCAACAGCAACAGCAACAGCAACCAAAAATCCCCTCTCAGGGATTTTTTACAATTAACGTTAAGTTGCCTTAATATACCGCCGTGGTTTACCCAGTCAAGGCTAATGTGGTTTTTAATTTATTTTCCTAATTCGGTAGCCTTAATCTTAGATTCTGCCGAAATTAAATCAACGATTATTCTGTTTTGAGTTTCCGCTTTCGATACATCTAAACCTCTGTATTCTAATTCATTGAGTTTAAAATGGAAAAGATTGTTTCTTATTCCGCTATTCACACTTCTGCATATACTTATAAAATCTTTATCCTTACTTAAGCCTAAGCTATTTACTAAAAATTCAAAAATATCTAGTTTTTGTGTAAATGTTTTTTCTTTTAAAAGTAAGTTAATCAATTCTGGATATTTTAGTTCTTCTTTTTGACTATCTAATAACGCCTCATAAAGAGTTTTTTGAATAACCTTTTCTAAATAAGCAATTATTAAAAAACAAAAAGTGAAGGTGTCCATTTCTTCCGTCTTAAAATTGCCGCTAACTGCATTCATTGTCTTAAGGTTTTCTATAAGTTCTTGTGTCGTTTTGTTCATGTTTTATTCCTCAATTAATTTTTATTATTTTATAGATTTATTTTTATGATTGAGTAGTTTGTATATCAAATAGATTGGCGTTGCTATAAGTAATAATATTATTCCTTGTTGGATAATCACATAAATCCAAACGGCTCCAGCAAAAAATACATCTTTTATTAATTCTAATCCACCCAGGAAACCCAAAACAATGATCCAGAATAACACTATCAACCCAACATTAATATTTTTTGCAATCGTTTTGTCTATCCTGTTTCCAATGTTGCTTTCTACCTTTTCTGTTTCAGTATATTTTAATGGTTTTTTATCATAACTAGCGCCTAAAACACGAGCGACAGAAAAGAATAAAACCCATACTACTATTATAAATATAACGACAAGGATTATTTCTGCCATAAATTTATTTTTTACTTTTATTATTTAATTATTTTTATATCTTTTCTTTCGAGGATATTAAAATCATCGGCGATTATTTTCCGTCGTTAAAAATACCAACATATTCAGCATAAATATATGATTGTCCATATTTTATGTTCTTATCCTTTGGAACTAAAATTCCCATTTTAATAAACCTATCTATCACTGCCTGAGCTCCGGCACGAGTAAAACCTGTCCATTTCTGCATAATGGAATTGTTTACAACTGGCTGTGCATATAATTTTGGTAAAACGATTGTCGCGCTTTCAGCGGCTCTTTTTCCGAGTTTTTGAATTTTCAGTATATCCCTTTCTCTCAATGTAGTAATTTCCCCTACTGTTCCTATGGCTTCGTTAGAAATTTCAATTACGCCATCCAAAAAGAAGTCCATCCATTCTGATATTTTATTTTCTTCGCTGTGATAATCAGAAAGTTTTTCATAATAAAGCTTTTGATTTTTTTTAAAAAATGAAGACAAAAAAAGCACGGGCTTTTCCAGAAGTCCTACTTTCCATAGATAAAATGTTGTAAGCATCCTTCCTGTGCGTCCATTTCCATCAGTGAAAGGATGGATTGTCTCAAACTGCGCGTGAATTAATCCAGCCTTAATAATATCTATCATCGAGTCTTTAGAGTAGATAAATTTTTCTAAATCATCTAACCCCCTTTTCATATCTTCTACAATCGGAGGGACAAATCTTGCATTGTTGAGATTGGTGCCGCCGATCCAATTCGGACTCGTGCGAAATTCCCCTGGATAAGAATGATGTGTGGTTCTGGCACCGCTCATTAATTCTCCGTGTAGTTCTCTTATAAAGCGAAGCGATATTGGAAAATTTTCATCTGTGACTCGCTTCATTCCATAATTTAATGCCTTAATGTAATGCAAAATATCATCAACGTCTTCTGGGATGTTTTGAGTTGTTTTTATTTCTGCTTCAATGGCATCAACCATAGTTGCCATAGTCCCTTCAATTTGGCTGGATGATGCGGCATCTTTTCTTAAATACATCAAAAGAAAAAAGTCAGCGTCTGGTAGAAGTTTTGTAATTCCATCCAGTTTTCCAAGTAGCCTTGTCGCTTCGTTACTTTTTTTTATAATGTTTGGACTAAAATCAAATCCACCCTTTGGCGGAAAGGGATTAGGATAAAAAGACTTAAATCCTCCAGAATTTTCCTTGGTAGCCGGCTGGCTAACCATTGTGCCTATTTTAATAGATTTCATAGTTTGTTTATATCTTTTTCAACATATATACAAAGTATAGCAGTTTGTATATATCTTGTCAATAGATAGATACAAACCTCTTCGCCATTTATTTATTATGTCAGATTACGTCATAAAAGCAACGGTAAACTTTATAAAGTTAGTCAAATATGGCTAAAAATTATATAAAGTTCATAAATTCCCGCCTCAAAAGAAAAACCGCCAGCCAGGTAATGGCTGACGGTTTGGTTTCTGAGGGTAGAACTATCTTTTTGCCCACTGAGGCGCTTTTCTTGCGCGCTTTAGTCCAAATTTCTTTCTTTCGCGCATTCTTGGGTCTCTTGTTAAATAGCCTGCTTTTCTTAAACGTTTTCTAAAATTATTATTAAAATCAACTAATACTCTGGCGGTTCCATGCCTTACTGCTTCTGCTTGAGCGTGGCGGCCTCCTCCCTTTACCACTGAAGTAATTCTAAACTTATCAAGGCACTTCATTTTTTTCATTGAAGCTGTGGCTGTTTGCTGGTCTTCTGCAAGGGTAAAATATTCTTGATAAGGCTTACCATTAACTAAAAATTCTTTTTCGCCTCTGGTAAAAAGTCTTACGCGGGCAACAGCAGTTTTTCTGCGGCCAATTGCTTCAAAATAACGGTCGGGTTTTGAGGCTAAATCTTTATCTATTTTAAAATCTTCTGCAGAAAATTCGTCTCCATCATCTTCTATTTCTGTGTTTTGAATTGCAACTGGAGCTGGTATTGGCGCTGGGGTTGGAATTATTTTTTTTATTTCCTCAACAGGTTTTGCAACTTTTTTTATTGCTGGTTTTGCAGCAGTTTTGCTTTCTTTTTTAGCCTGCCTGCCGGTAGGCAAGGCTGTTGGTTTTTTGGTTGTATCTTTTTCTTTTGCCATTTTATTTTTCAAACTTTAACCTTTTAATTTGTTTTGCTCTTAACTTGTTTTTGGTAAGCATTCCCATTACTGCTTTTCTTAAAACTTCTGACGGCCTTCTTTTATATAAATCTTTTAATTTTTCTTCTTTTAATCCGCCCAAATATCCGGTGTGCCTAAAATAAATTTTGGTTTCAAGTTTCTTGCCTGTAAATTTCATTTTGTTTACATTTTTTACAGTAACAAAATCGCCCATATCTCGGTATGGCACAAAATCGGGCTTTCCTTTTCCTCTTAGCAAAACAGCAATTTGCACAGCTATTCTGCCCAAAATTTTTCCATCTAAATCAATTATATGAGTTTTTCTTTCTACTTTTTCCATAACTTTTTATTCCTTTACTAATTCAATTATAACCATTTTTGCTCCGTCAGACTGGCGAGGACCCAATTTCATAATTCTTGTATAACCTCCGTGCCTTTCTTTATATTTTGGAGCAATTTCTTCCATTAACTTTTTATTTACTTTTGGAGAAAGAACTTGAGCCAAAATTCTTCTGTTTGAAATTTTATTATCTTTGGCTCTGGTTATCATTTTTTCGGCAACAACTCTTAATTCTTTTGCCTTGGCCTCTGTTGTTTTTATTCTTTCGTGCAAAAAAAGGCTAGTCGCTAATGATTTTAATAGCGCCTTTCTTTGGCTTTTTCCCCTTCCTAATTTTCTTCCTTTGTTCTGTTTTCGCATTTTATTCTTCTCCGGTTTTTAATTCAAAACCAAGTTTTTTTAGTTTTCTTTTTATTTCTGAAATAGCTTTGTCGCCCATTCCATCCAATTCAGAGAGGCTCTTTTCGTTTTTTCTTATAAGACCGCCTATTGTTTTTATGTTGTTTTCTGTTAGGGCGTTAAGCGTTCTGGTAGATAATTTTAAATCTTCAATGCTCAATTTTGTAACATCAGACTCTTCCCCGCCTGCATCGCTATGCCCGCCGCCATGACTGCCGTTAGGCTGTCGGGCTGGCGAAGCATTACGGGCAGGTTTTTCTTCTTCTTTTTTTCCTGATTTTCCTTCAAAAATTATGTTGAAATGTTTTATCAATAAATCACAGGCTTCAAAAAATGCTTCCTCTGGAGTAATTGTTCCGTCTGTTTCTATTTCAAGGTTTAATTTATTAAAGTCTGTTCTGTCGCCAACGCGCATATTTTCAACTTGGAAATTTACATTTTTAATAGGAGTATAAATAGCATCTAAAGAAATTATTCCTATTTCTGTTTTTGTTTGCTGAGAACCCATTAATTTTTTATTTTTTCTTTCGTGTTTTTGTACATAGCCAATCCCCCTTTCTATTAAAAGTTCTATTTCCAACTCTGTACTTTTATCTGTAATAGTAGCTATGTGAATTTCGGGATTTACCAGCTTTACTTGGGAAGAAAATTTAAAATCGGCTCCAGTCACCTGTTTATCTCCCTTTACTTTTAATTCAACTTTTTGAGAATCGCCTTCGTAAATTTTAAATCTTAAATTTTTTATATTCAAAAGTAAAACTATAACATCTTCTAAAACTCCTGGAATTGTTGAAAATTCATGCGAAACTCCTTTTATTTTAACTTCTGTAACAGCTACTCCAGGAAGAGAAGATAATAAAACTCTCCTCAAGCTGTTTCCAATAGTAACCCCGTAGCCAGGGTATAAGCCGTCTATTTCAAAAATAGCTTGGTTCTTTTTCTTTTGAATTATTTTTGGCGGCAATGGAAGAGAAATCATATTATTTTTTTAGGCATTAGGTTTTAGGCGTTTGATACGTCTGAGACGATTATCGAACACCTAACACCCAACAACCCAATATATTATCGTGAATAAAACTCAAAAATTAACGAAATTTCTGCTGGCGGATTAACTTCTTCTAAAGTTGGCTCTCCAACAGATTTTAATTCAAATACTTCTTTATTCATATTCAACCACAAAGGCGTTTCTTTTCGTTTTAACTGGCTTGGTAAATCTTTAAAAATCTGCCTTTTCTTTTTTGATTCTTTTATGGTAATTATATCTCCTTTTTTAACATTATAAGATGGAATATTTACCGGCTTGCCATTAACTAAGAAAAAACCATGTGAAACAAGCTGTCTTGCATGCACGCGAGACCCTGTAATGCCAGAGCGGAATATAGTGTTGTCCAGCCTGGTTTCTAACCTTTTAATAAGTTCGTTTGATACGTTTTCAACTTTGCCCATTTTTTCCAAAGTTTCTTTTACATATCTTTTAAATTGGCGTTCTGAAAGCCCGTACCATTTTTTAAGTGTCTGCTTTTCTTCCAAAGATTTTTTATATTCAGAAGGCGCTCCACCTCTTCTTTTTCTTTGAGGGCCCGGCGCATAAGCCTTTCTTACCATAGCGCATTTTGCAGAAAAACAACGATCCCCTTTTAAAAAGAGTTTCTGCCCTAACCTTCTACAAGTTTTACATTGATCGTATTGCATATTTTTTATACACGTCTTACTTTTTTAGGCCTGCATCCGTTGTGCGGAATAGGAGTTACGTCTTTAATAGAAACTACATTCAAGCCCTGCGCCACTAAAGTTCTTACAGCCGATTCGCGGCCTGCTCCTATGCCTTTTATAAAAACGCTAATTTTTTCTACGCCTATTTTTTTGCAGATATTAGCTATTGATTCTGCCACTCTTGAAGCCGCAAATGATGTGGCTTTTTTAGCTCCTTTAAAACCAACCGACCCTGCAGACTTCCAAGCTAAAACTTGCCCTCTGGAATTTGTAAGGGTAACTATAGTGTTGTTATAAGAAGATGATACATATACCTTTCCCTCTAAAACTCTCTCTGAGGCTGCTTTAACCTTAGTTTCCTTTTTCATAGTTGCCTCTACCTTTTCCTTTTCTTTTATCAACTCCTCTTGATTTGTTTCTATAATATGTTTTTTTCCCATGATTTATGAATAAAATGAATAAATCACCCTGAGTTTCGTTTGCAAAACAAAGGGTTGCCTTATGTTGGCGTTGCTGCCGGCTTTCTTCCAGAACCAATTGTTTTTCTGACATTTCCTCTTATTGTTCTGTTATTGGTTTTTGTTCTTTGACCTCTTGCTGGCAATTTCTTAGCGTGGCGCGAACCGCGATAAGAACCAATGTCTTTAAGCCTTTTAATGTTTATCATAATTTGCCTTCGCAAATCTCCTTCTATTTTATAACTTTTTTCAATAATATCTTTTAAATCGTTAACCTCTTTTGGAGTTAAATCTTGCGCTTTTTTATTTATGTCTATATTCACTTCTTTTAAAATTTTTCCACTCAAACTTTTGCCTATTCCATAAATATAGGTTAAAGCTATTTCTATTCTTTTGTTTTCGGGAATATTTACCCCGGCTATTCTTGGCATTTTATTAGTTAGTTAATTGGCCTTTTTATCCTTGGCGTTGTTTGTGTTTTGGATTTTTTTTACAAATAACATAAATTCGGCCCTCCCTGCGGACGATTTTACAGTCATTACAAATTTTTTTTACTGATGGCCTAACTTTCATATTATATTATATTATTTTTATTAACCGTTTATTATTGAAACTATTGATAATCCTACTATTAAAATTATTACTAATCCAAAAACTATTAAACCGACTGGGGTTACCAGCCAGCTAAAAAATGACTGAATAATTCTATCGTATTGAACTTGATCTATTTGCATTATTTTAGCCTGTAAACAATTCTTGCTTTGCTTTCGTCGTAAGGGGTCATTTCAACTGTTACCTTATCGCCCGGTAAAATGGTAATTCTGTTAAGTTTCATTTTTCCAGAAAGAAATCCTAGCGCTTCTTTTCCATCATCAAATACTACCTTAAAAAAAGCATTTGGCAAGGCTTCTGTAACCCTGCCTTCTTTCCTGATTATTTTTTTAGAACCAGTTCCTTCTTCTCGGGAATTTTGATTGTTTTTACTATCATTTAAGACCATCTTTGTAATTCCTAATTCTAACAAATTAAAGAATAAAGGTCAATACCCTAAGGCTTTAAATTGCGATTATTCAAAATTTAGGTTAATTTTGACCTTTTTTCCATCTCCAGGCGCCCTTTTTGTCCAAAATGGCCAAAAATTAACTTTAGCCTGAGAAATGCTGTCGCCTATATTACTGTTAATAGTATTTATAATTTCGTCCTGTGTTTTATGAAAGAGAAGGCTGGTTAAATTATCTTTATCAATCGCCTGATATATTTTTGCTGAAAAATTAGAATTAAGCGTTATTTTGCCTCCTTGTATATCTAATAAATCTGGGGTGTAATTTATTGAAAAGCTTTTATCTAAAATAATTTTTGAGTTCCCGCCGGCTTCGCCTGGCGAGGCGAGTTGAGCTTGTGAAATAATATAATCTTTTGCTAATTTTTCTAAATCTTGTTTTTTAAACACTAAAGCTGTTGCCTTAACTTTTACCTGATAAGTAAATTTATCTGCCACAGCTCCAGATTTTACTGAAGACAATGCGTCAACTATATTAGTTGCAACCGCATTATCAAGCAAAACTTGGTCAGAAGAAATTTTGCTTTTTAAAACTGCTGTTGTATCGTTTGAAAGTTTTTTGACTAAAGTATCTTTTGCGTTTTGAATATCATCGTCTGTTACTAATTTAATATTTTTTTCAAATCCGCCCGACATAGAGCTAGAAGAGCTTGCAAAAATACTATAATAATAAGGCGTGCCTGCAAGTTTAGGCAAAGAAAAATTAGAAGGGCCGATATTATAAGCGCTTCCTGTTTCTGCGGCTTGGACCGAAACATCTATAGAACCTGCAACAGTTTTTGAGTTGACTTTTTTTGAAGCCGGCACAGTAACTTTTTTTAATGTTACAAAATATTTTCCCGAATCAGATAAAAGGTGCGTGCCTGCCACTAAGGTAATTGGCGTTGCCGGACTATAATTATTAGAAATTTTAACAGTTCCTTTGGCCTTGCTGTCATTTTGGGCTTGCCCGCTTGAAGGAAATTCCTGCGATAAATTTTTTTCTTCTTCTATGCTCTCTGCTGGAATAATATTTTTTGATTCATCTATAGAATCAACTGATTTATCTGCAATTATTTTTTGCGAAAAACTTAAAGTTTCTGTTTTCGGCCAAATTTCTATATCTGCTTTTTGCAATTTAAAATAAAAAAATACTACTAATGCCAAAACTACAACAGAAGATGCGATAGCTAAAATTTTTATCCACGAAAAATTTGAAGTTTTATGCCCTCGAACTTCTTTATTAGGTTTTTGCGCCACATGCTCTGCATGCGCATGCATTGCAGGTGATTTTCCCGCCTTGCGAGGCAGGTTTTCTTCAGCCACGACAGTTTTTTTTACGATCGTTATTTTGCCTGCCTGCCGCGAGGTAGGTCGTTTTGCTTTTGGTGGCACAATGTCGTATATTTTTTTTGCCATTTTAAATAAATGTTAAAGCGAAGTATTGCTTTTTGAAAATAATACTGAGCACTTACTCTAATATTGCTTTTATTCTACGAACTCCACTTGAGGAGCTTTCTTCTTTTATAATTTTGAAATGCCCTAAAACTCCTGTTCTTTCAACGTGTGGCCCGCCGCAAATTTCACGGCTTGCAATTTCATCTCCTGAACCAACAGTATAAACTTTAACTTTTTCTCCGTATTTTGATTCAAAAACGCCCATAGCATTCAATTCTTTGGCTTTTTCTAAGCTCATTTCTTCAAAGCTAACAGGTAAGTCTTTCTTTATTATACCATTTACAAAATTTTCTACATCATCTATTTGTTCACTGGTCATTTTTTCATTATGCGAAAAATCAAACCTTAATCTTTCAGCAGTTATATTGCTTCCCTTTTGCACAACATCTTCGCCCAAAACTTTGCGCAAACCAGCCAGCATTAAATGAGCTGCGGTATGCAGTTTTGTAGTTTGTTCTGAATTATCTGCCAATCCCCCTTTAAACATCCCAGCACTGGCAGTCCGCGACAACTCCTGATGTTTTTTTAATTCAGTTTCAAAATCCTCTCGTTTTAAATGTTCTGTTTTGCTTGGATCTAATTCTTTCAAAATATCAAATGGCAAACCGAAACTTTGATAAAGATAAAAAGCTTTTTGTGCATCAATATCTTTTATTTTTGTATATTCTAAAATTCCCTTTTCAAGAGTTTCCAAAAATTTATTCTTTTCTTCTTCAAAAACTGGTGATTTTATTAGTTTGTCTAAAAAATTTATTTTTAACAAAAATTCATAAGCGACAATTCTTCGTATCAATCTGCGCAAAATATAACCCTGCTCTTTATTAGAAGGTTTTATTCCATCAGTAATTAAGGCATTGATAGCTCTTGAATGGTCGGCAATAATTCTTTTTTTTTGTTCATCTAATTTAGCTTCAACTGGAATAAGCTTAATTATTGGTTCAAATAAATCGGTTTCAAAAACTGTATCAGTTTTTTGGCTTACCTTTGCCAATCTTTCTAAACCCATTCCAGTATCAATGCCAAAAATTTCTAAGTTTTTTAAAGTTTTATCTTTGTTTTGGTAATATTGGTTAAAAACAATGTTCCAAATTTCTATCCCTCCAGAATATATTTCTGTTGTTGGCCCGCATGGCCCCTCTTCGCCTGTGGGACCCCAAAAATTTTCTTTTCTATTTTCAAACCGCAGGTTGCCTTTTTTTTCTGAAAATCCAAGCTCTCCCCAAATTTCTGCCGATTCATTATCTCTCGGCGTATTTTCATCGCCCTCAAAAACCGTGACATAATCAATTTTTATTTTTATTTCATCTAAAAATTCTTTTGCAAGTTTTATTGCTTCTTCTTTAAAATACCCCGCTCCGCCTTCGCCAGAGGCTTTCGCGGACGCAGCAAAACTAAAATTTCCCAGCATCTCGAAGAACGTTAAGTGTCGCTCGTCACCTACTTCTTCTATATCAGACGTCCTTATACATTTCTGGCAACTCGCAACTCTATTTCCATAGGGACTTCGCTCGCCTAAATAATATAGCTTAAACTGTTGCATTCCGGCAGTAGTAAAAAGCACCGACGGGTCAGTAGGTAAAAGCGAAGAAGAGGGCACAATCTTATGCCCTTTTGATTCAAAAAAATCTAAAAACTTCTGACGCAATTCAGCTGATTTCATATTTTACTATTTTACCTCAAAAATTATTTTCCCGCAATAACCAAAAACCGCCTTGCGGCGGTTTAATAAGCTATGTAAACCGGTCTGCAACAACTGTTGCCGCAAACGATTGCGGTTTTATGCGGGGCTCAAAGCCATTGCTTTTTATCAAGCCAACAACTTCTTTTACCATTTCTTTAGTTTTTCCTATCTCCCCTACGTCGGCATGAATATATTGAAATTGATAATTAAATGTTGGAGTGGCTCTTCCAAATTCTTTTTCTAAAGTTTCTCTTAAA
This sequence comes from uncultured Candidatus Saccharibacteria bacterium, assembly GCA_964555955.1. Lineage (GTDB taxonomy): Bacteria > Patescibacteriota > Minisyncoccia > Minisyncoccales > Staskawiczbacteraceae > JBBTQL01. The sequence goes on from CAZKUM010000004.1 coordinate 28,735, forward strand.
GACAATGCCAGTTCGCAAGATAAATAAACTTCCTGCAAAATTCTGTTTTTCCAGTTTATATTTGCAAACCGTTTTAAAAAGTTATCTGGATATTGCATTTTTTTCAAAAAAAATCTTCCGCCGGCTCCCGTTCTCAAAACCACAATTGCAATTGGAAAAAACGGCTTGTCAGACGAGGGCGAATCGCACCCAACCACAATATCATAAAAAAATTCAGGCTGCTCCTGAATATAGCTTTTAATTTCTTTTATAACTTCTTCTAAATTTAAATTACCTTTGCTGGGACTAAAAAAATGCCCGTTGCTTAATATGTTATTATCCTCCATATATTATACCTTACGCCAGTTTCACGATTTTTACAAATTCTTCTGCGTTAAGGCTTGCTCCGCCAACCAAAAGCCCGTTAGCTCCAGCGTCTTTAATATAAGAAGCGGAGTTTTCACTTTTTACGCTGCCGCCATATAAAATACGCATATTATCTGCTATTTCCCTGTTATATATTTTTGAAATAATTTTTCTAATAAATAAAACAGAGCTCATTGTTTCGTCAACCGAACAGTTGTTGCCTGTTCCAATTGCAAAAACCGGTTCATAAGCAATAGCAATGTTTTTTGCGCTTTCTCTTGAAACGCCTTTTAAGCCTTCTGTAATTTGCTTTTCTAAAACATCTGATTTTTTACCAGCCTGACTTTCTTCTGCTGTTTCGCCTATGCAAAAAATAGGCTTTAAATTTACAGATAAAACTTTTTTAATTTTTTTATTTACAATTTCATCGGTTTCGTTAAAATATTTTCTGCGTTCTGAATGACCCAGAATGACATAATCAATTTTAAAATCTTTTAACATTAAAACAGAAATTTCTCCAGTAAAAGCTCCCTTTTCTTCCCAAAAACAATTTTGCGCACCTAAAACAAAGCCGCCTTCGGCCGCTTGCCGGCGGCCTTCGGCGAGCCAAGCAAAAGGCGGACAAATAACAACTTCTGCTTTAACATTTTTTATTCCCTTTTTTATACCCTCAAAAAGAGCTTTAGCCTCTTTTTGAGTTGAAGGATTCATTTTCCAGTTCGCAACAATTAAATTTTTCATATATTTTATTTTAACACAAAAAATTATAAAATAAAAAACGGATTTGATCCGTTTTTATATTTCAGTTAAAACTTTTGCTCCATTTTTTGTAACCAATATTGTATGTTCAAAATGGGCTGTTAAAGATTTGTCTTTAGTGGCGTATCCGTAGCCGTCTTGCGCTTTTTGAAGATGGTAATCACCCATTGCTATCATTGGCTCTATGCAAATTACCATGCCTTCTACCAATTTTTCGCCAGACTTTCTTTTGCCAAAGTTTGGAATTTTAGGATCTTCATGAAGATTTTTTCCAATTCCATGTCCGCATAAATCTCTTATTACCGAGAACCCTTGGTCTTCAATATATTTTTGAACTGTTTTTCCAATGTCGCCGGTTGTATTGCCTGGCTTTATTTTTTTAATTCCTAATCTCAAAGATTTTTTTGCAACGTTAATTAATCTTTTGGCCTCAAAAGAAACTTTGTCCACAGCAACGGTTACTGCCATATCAGAATAATATCCTTTATATAAAACTCCTAAATCCAAACCAATTATGTCACCTTCTTTCAAAATTCTATTAGATGGAAGTCCGTGCACAATTTCTTCGTTTACCGAAGCGCACAAAGAAAAGGGGAAATTATCATACCCCTTAAAAGCCGGCTTTGCTCCGTGTTTTAAAATAAGGGCCTCTGCGGCCCTGTCTAATTCTAAAGTAGTAATTCCTGGCTTAACTTGTTTTTCAACTTCTTTTAAAACTGTTGCCAGGATTTTCCCGGCCTCTTTCATTATTTTAATTTCTTCTTCTGATTTTATTGTAATCATCAAATTACTTTTAAAATATCTTTGTAAACATCTGCAATAAATTGCTCGCCATTAATTTTATTTACTTCAATATTACTTTTTTCAAAATATTCAACCATTGGCAAAGTTCTTTCGTTATATTCTTTAATTCTTACTTTAATGGTTTCCTCGTCATCTAAATCTTTTCTTTTAACTAACTTTGAGCCATCTAACGGGCAAATGCTTAAATTTTCGGTTTCTTTGTTAAACAAAATTGAGTGGCGCATTAATTCGCAAATTTTTCTGTGAGAATTTCTAAAAATTGTTGTTTCAGCTGTAATTTCCAGTAAAATCACTTTTATATTTTCTTTGCCGTAAAATTTTTCCAAAACAGGCATTTCTTTTTCAACTTCATAGATAGTTCGCGGAGAACCGGCGATAACTAAACTTTTACCTTCACCAAATAACTTTTTTATTTCGTCTATCACAATCTTGGTTACAAAAGGCGGACTGCACAATATCCCATTTTTCCAATTATCTTTTTCTTTTAAAATATCAAATTTTTCTCCGTCAGCTTCAATAAATCTTTCTTCTGCGCTTTCAGATAAATCTTCTGCCTCTTTAAATTTTTTCTCTAAAATTTTACTGGTTTCAAAAAGATACAATCCTAATTTTTCTGATAATAATTCAGACTGGGTTCCCTTTCCGGCGCCCGGAGCGCCGAATATAATTATAACTTGCTTATTCATTTGATTGAAAATTTAAAATTAAAAATTTTCGTACTCCCTCATTTGGAGCTGTGCATTAACTTGTCGGAGTGTGTCTAATACCACCGAAACAACGATCAAAAGAGATGTTCCGCCGATTAAAAAAGTAAAACTAGTTACCCCCGTGACTCCGGCAACAATTGATGGAAGCACGGCTATTAAACCTAAAAATATAGCTCCTGTAAACAAAACTCTGTTTAATATGTGTTTTAAAAAATCGGCTGTTGATTTGCCTGGCCTTACTCCAGGTATAAAACCTCCCATTTTTTGAAGATTTTCTGCAATCGTTTTTGGATCAAATGTAACTGCTGTATAAAAATAAGTAAATAAAATAACTAACAAAAAGTATAATACTCCGTGCACCCAAACATTATTAAAAAATAATCCCACATTAGTTGAAATAGTACCCACCAATCCTGGTACGCCACCAAAAAAACTGGCTATCATTCCAGGAAAAAGCAAAATAGAAAGCGCAAAAATTATAGGAATAACTCCGGCTGGGTTAACATTTAAAGGCAAGTATGTTGAAGCTCCTCCATACATTTTCATTCCCCTCACTCTTTTGGCATAAGAAACCGGAATATTTCTGCGAGCTTCTGTAATTAAAACCACGCCGGCAACAATTATAACGGATAAAACAAAGAATAAAAAGTAAGAAGGAATCATTGAAGGGTTCCAGCTGACAAATGTTTGAAATATATTAATTGGAAGCCTAGCAACAATGCCTGCAAAAATCAAAAGAGAAATGCCGTTGCCCAATCCTTGTTCTGAAATAATTTCTCCAATCCACATTAAAAACATAGCTCCAGCTATAATTGTTATAATTGAGCTCAAAAATATAAACGGAGAAAGGGCTGCAATAACGTGCTGGCGTTGAAATAAAGTTAGCATTCCATAGCCTTCAAAAGCGGCCAATGGAATTGTTAAAAGCCTTGAGTATTGGTTAAATTTTTGCCTGCCTGCCTCGCCCTCTTCTTTATATAATCTTTCTAAGGCAGGAAAAATCATTGTTAAAAGCTGCAATATAATTGTAGCTGTAATATAGGGGCCTAATCCCAGCAATACGATTGAAAAATTACTCAACGCTCCGCCAGAAAATATATTTAAAAGCCCAAAAACTTGGTTTTCAGCAAAAAATTTTCTTAAATCTTCTGTGCCGATTCCGGGAATTGGTATATTAGCTGCTATTCTAAAAACAACAAACAAAAAAAGAACAAATAAAAATTTATTCCTAAGTTCTTTATTTTTAAAAAGAAATAATATTTTGTCGTACCACATGATTTTTATTTTACTGTGCCACCGGCTTTTTCAATAGCTTCTTTTGCTGTTTTAGAAACTTTACAGTTTTCTATTATCAATTGCTTAGTTAATTTTCCGTTTCCAAGTATTTTAACTTTTGGAGCCTTCCCTTTAATCATACGAATAATTTCTTTTTTAATCAAATTTTCCGGATTTATTGTTTCTCCGTTTTTTGTATTTTTTTCTAAAACGTCTAAATTTAAAACAACCGAATGATCGGCTAAAACAAAACTTCTATATCCTTTTAATTTAGGATATCTTTTTATCAATTCTCTGATTATTGGCACCATTTTTCTGCCGGCTCTTGAGCTTTGCCCCTTATTTCCTTTTCCAGAGTAAGTTCCCTTTTTTCCGCCTCTGCCAACTCTTTTTTTGCCCTTTGTTGTATGTTTTGGTTTTATTTCGTGTAGTTGCATAATTACTGTTTTGCTTTTAATTGCTTTAATGCTTCCATTGTTGCTCTGGCATTGTTAAGTTTATTTTTTGAACCAGAAAGTATTTTTGAAGAAATATTTTTAATTCCAGCTAAATCGCAAATAACCCTAACAGCTCCGCCTGCCACCAATCCCCTGCCTTTTCTTTGAGGTTTTAGTAAAATTACAGCCGGCCCTGATTTTGCCATAACTTCGTGAGGGATAGTTCCGTCCACAATTACAACGCTAACTAAATTCTTTTTGGCTCTTCTTGTTGCCTTTTCTATTGCTTGAGAAACATCCTTTCCTTTATCTATTCCAATGCCAACCTTGCCTTTTTTATCTCCAGCTACCACAACTGCCCTAAAACTCATTCTTTTTCCGCCGCCTGTAACCCTGGTAACTCTGGCTAAATCTAAAAGCTTTGAATCAAATTCATCTTTTATTTTATCTCTTCTTCCGCCAAAACCACCGCGGCCACGGCTACCACCTCCTCCAAAACCTCTACTTGGGCCCCTGTTTTCACCTTGGCCAAAAGGTTTAAAGCCAGATCCTTTATCTGGAGTTTTTACTGCCAATTGCGGACTAGTATTTTTTTGTTCTATTTTTTCTTCCATTTTTTTTATTTGTTTTAGAATTTAAGCCCTCCTTCTCTTGCTCCCTCGGCTAATGCTTTTATTCTGCCATGAAAAAGAATTCCAGCTCTGTCAAAAACCACTTTTTCAATTTTATTTTCAATAGCCTTTTTAGCAATCAGCCTGCCAACTTCATGAGCAAGAGCTACTTTATGCGCCATTGTTTTTTCTTCTTTATTTGTTTTTATTCCTTTTAATTCTTTATCTGAAGCTGATACTAAAACTTTTGCTTTTTCGTCATCAATAACTTGAGCATAAATGTGATTTATAGATCTAAAAACACAAAGGCGAAGGCGGTCATTGCCTCCCTTAATTTTAACCCTTATCTTTTTATGGCGTTTTATTCTTTTTTCTTTTTTTGTAATCATATAATGATAATGGTTATTTCTTAGCCGAAACAACTTTTTTACCTTCTTTTCTTCTAATCTTTTCTCCTTGATATTTTATGCCTTTTCCTTTATAAGGCTCGGCTTTTTTTACTTTTCTTATTATTGCTGAAATCTGACCAACTTTTTCTTTATTTATTCCAGAAACAGTAATCACGTTTTTTTCTACCAAAAAATTAATGCCTTCTGGTTTTTTTATTTTAACTGGGTTTACAAATCCTACGTTTAAAACCAAATTATCGCCCTCAATCATAGCCTTAAAACCAACCCCTTCTATTTCTAATTTTTTTTCAAAGCCCTTTGAAACTCCATACACCATATTAAATATAAGCGCCCTGTAAAGTCCCCACAAAGCCCCTGCTTTTCCGGTAGCTGTTTCTTTGCGTTTTGAAACTAAAATATTTTTTCCATTCTCATCAATATCAACTTTAACTTCTCTGTTTAACTGTATTTGTAATTCTCCTTTAGGACCTAAAACCTTCAGGTCTTGACCCTGAATATCAACTTTTACACCCTCTGGAATTTCAATTGGTTTTTTTCCAATTCTTGACATAATTTTTTATTTCTATTGACTAAAATAATCCTTTATTATATATTATTTTTTAACTTTAGTCAATCTTGTTGACCATATTTAACTCTACCAAATTTCTAATAATATCTCTCCTCCTAATTTTGCTTTTCTGGCTTCTTTGTTTGTCATTAATCCTTTTGGGGTTGAAACCACCGACATACCGTATCCCCCTTTAACATTTTTAATTTCAGATACTTTTGCATAAATTCTCTGGCCTGGCTTTGAAACTTTTCTTAATCCTGCAATCGCTAAAATTCCATTATCATATTTTAAAACTATTTTCATTGTTTTGCTTTTCCCTTTAACTGTTTTCTTAACATCTGAAATAAAATTTTCCTGCATTAAAATCTTAGCAACTTCAAATTTTAATTTTGAAGCAGGCAAAGATAGCTCTGTTTTGCCAACAGCTCCTGCATTTCTTATTTGATTTAACATGTCTGTAATTGGGTCTGTCATATTTTTTTATTTTACCAACTTGATTTTTTAACTCCTGGGATTTCGCCTTTATTGGCCAATTCCCTAAAACATATTCTGCAAAGGCCAAAACTCCTTATAAACCCTCTTCTTCTTCCGCACTTAAAACAGCGCCTTATTTTTCTTGAAGAATATTTTGGTTTCTTTTTTGCTTTTGCAATTTGTGATGTTTTTGCCATTTTACTTAATTGGGAATCCCATTAATTTATATAATTCTAAACTTTCTTCTTTATTTTTAGCGTTAGTCACAACTGTAATTTCTAATCCAAAAATAGTTTTTTCTTTTTCTGTAAAAATTTCAGGAAACGAAATATGCTCTCTAAATCCAATAGTTAGGTTTCCTCTTTTATCAATTGCTTTTGGATCAATACCTTTAAAATCGCGAGACCGTGGCAAAGATAAATAAATTAATCTTTCTAAAAAATCCCACATTTTATCTTTTCTTAGTGTAACTTTTGCAGCTATCTCGAGACCTTCTCTTAATTTAAAACCGGCAATTGATTTTTTTGACTTCACTAAATTTGGTTTTTGTCCTGCAATCAAAGTTAAATCTTGTATAATAAGATTATATATTTTTTCTCTTTCTCCGGAAGTTTTGCTTACAACCTCCTTGCCAAAAGAAGTATTTATAACAACCTTTTTAATCTTTGGAACAGCCATTGGATTTTTATAACCCAAAGATTTCATCATTTGCTGTATTACTTCTTTTTGATATTTTTCTTTTAAACTTGGCATGTTAAAAACTTTATATTAACAGAGGTATTTTAACGGTAATTAATCTTATAGG
>CAZKUM010000004.1:35921-37392 GCA_964555955.1 uncultured Candidatus Saccharibacteria bacterium
TTTATATTAAATTTCTTGGCCGCATTTTTTACAAACTCTGACCTTTTTCTCTTTATCAACTTTATATCCAACTCTTGTGGCCTTTCCGCATTTTGAACAAATAACTTTTATATTAGAAACATCTAAAGGAGCTGGAATTTGCACAATTTGCCCTTTTTCGCCTTCTTTTCTTGGTTTTGAATGTTTCTTTTTTAAATTAATTCCTTCAACCAAAACAGCCTCTTCTTTAACAAGAACTCTTAAAATTTTTCCGGTTCTGCCTTTATCCTTGCCGGCAGTTATTAATATATTGTCGCCTTTTTTTACTTTCATAATTATTTCTATATTTATAGTAATTCGGTTGCCATCATGGCAATTTTATCAAAACCTTTATCTTTTAATTCTTTTGCTGTGGGCCCAAAAACCCTTCCTCCTTTTGGCAATTTGCCGTCTCCTAAAATAACTACAGCGTTATCGTCAAACCTTATATAAGAACCGTCTGCTCGTTTAAACTCTTTTCTCTGTCTTATAATAACGGCTTTAATTTTTTCATGTTTTTTAACCAGCTTTCTTGGTTCTGCTTTTTTTACTACTCCAACAATAATATCTCCCAATTGAGCATATCTTCTTCTTGTGCCTCCTGGAACGTTAATGCACTGAACAATTTTTGCTCCAGAATTATCGGCAACTTTTAACATTGATCTTAATTGAATCATAATTTTAGCTGGTTAGCTTCTTTAACTAGTTAGTTTTTTCAATTACTTTCCATTTTTTATCTTTTGATATAGGTGTTGTCTCTTCTATTACAACGTTATCTCCAACGTGAAATTCTCCCTTTTCATCATGGGCTTTATATTTCTTGTGAACCTTATATCTTCTTTTGTATTTTGGATGTTCTTTGACTCTCTCAACTTTTACAACAACTGTTTTTTGCATCTTGTCTGAGACTACAACACCCTTTAATTTTCTTTTTGGCATATTATTTGATTTCTTTTATTATGGTTAATGTTCTTGCTATTTCTTTTTTCACGTGGCTTATTTCCTTTACATTCTTTAATTTATTAGAAGAAAACTTAAACCTAAGGTCATTCATTTTTTTTCTAAGGTCATGCACTGATTTTTCCAATTCATTTTTGTCTTTTTTACGAAGTTCTTTTGCTTTCATCTTTTTAGTTTTCTTTTTTAATAAATCTAGTTTTAATAGGTAATTTTTTTGCTGCTCCGCGAAACGCTGCTCTAGCCATATCTTCTTTTATGCCGTCTAATTCAAAAATAATTCTGCCTGGTTTTATAGGATAAACATAATGGTCAACTCCCCCTTTTCCTCCTCCCATGCCAACTTCAGCTCCTTTAAATGTTACTGGCTTATCCGGAAAAATTCTTATCCAAAGCTTTCCTCCTTTTTTAAGATATCTTATTATATAACGCCTTGAAGCTTCAAGTTGGCGGGCAGTTATCCATTTTGTTCCTAAAGATTTTAATCCAAAACTGC
>CAZKUM010000005.1:0-784 GCA_964555955.1 uncultured Candidatus Saccharibacteria bacterium
CGAAATGCTGAAAATATTAAATTAATTAAACCGCCAAAAGTCTGTGGTTAAAACAAAGGTAAAAAACCGAAACTAAATTCTCGGAAACAAAATTTCTGAGTTTTTATTATCCTTAATTATTTTTTTTATTTTTTCTGATGTTCCTGGTAAAAATGGACTTAATAATTCTGCAATATTTTCTAAAGCAAAAATTATATCAGAGAGAACTTGCGGAGAATTGCTATTATTTTCCCACGGCTTTTCATTATTTATATATTTATCGCAAAAGGTTATAAGCTCCCAAATTGATTTCAACGAATCGCTGAATTTGTAATTTTCTAAAAAACCAGAATAATCTTTATTGGATTTTTCTATTGCCTTTTTAATAAATAAGCTTGGCTTTTTTATTTTTATATTCAGTTTAAAAAATAGAGTCATTGTTCTTGCAGTTAAATTTCCTATTCCTCCTGCTAAATCACTGTTATATCTTTGTTCAAATTTTTCATAAGTAAAATCGCCATCTTCTGTAGAAGAAATTTCTCTTAATAAATAATAGCGCACAGCATCTGTTCCATATTTATTTATAAGCTCAAACGGATCAATTACATTACCCAAGCTCTTTGACATTTTCTGCCCGGCAACATTTATAAAGCCGTGTATAAAAATTGACTTTGGCAATTTTAATTTTGCTGAAAGCAACATTGCAGGCCAATATATTGCATGAAATCTAATTATGCCTTTCCCGACTACATGTAAATCCGCAGGCCAAAACTTTTTAAATTTTTTCTCGTCTGCGCCATATCCT
>CAZKUM010000005.1:794-4620 GCA_964555955.1 uncultured Candidatus Saccharibacteria bacterium
GAAATTTTACAATATCTTTTCCTATACAATGAACATCTGCCGGCCAATATTTTTTAAACTTTTGGCTTTCTCCACCATAACCTAAAGCTGATATATAATTTGGCAACGCATCCTGCCACACATAAAGATTTTGTGAATCATCTCCAGGAACAGGCCACCCCCAATATTTTTCTTTTGCGCGAGAAAAACTGACGTCTTCCAGCCCCTGCGAAATCATATTCAAAATTTCACTTTTTCTTGATTCGGGAACTATTTTTAATTTGTCATTTTCAATCAGTTTTTTAATTTTTGGAAGATATTTTGAAAGTTTAAAAAAATAATTTTCTTCTTTAATTAATTCAACGGGCTTCTGATGTATAATGCATTTTCCATCAACTATTTCTTTTTGGGTTTTAAATGCTTCACATCCTGCGCAATAAAAACCGCTATACTTTTTTTTGTAAATATCCTTATTCTCTTTGTATTTTTCCCAAAGTTTGTAAACAGCTGGCTTGTGCCTTTTTTCGTCTGTCGTTCTTATAAAATCATCATTTGAAATATTTAAAACTTCTGCCATCTCCTTAAACCTGCCAGATATTTCATTAGCAAATTCAATAGAATTTTTGCCAGCTGCTTTTGCTGCTCTTAACGTTTTTAATCCGTGTTCATCTGTTCCGGTTAAGAAAAAAACATCAAAGCCTTGTTGCCTGTAATATCTTGCCAAAACATCTGCTTGAATAATTTCTAAAGCAAAACCAATATGCGGAGCCGCATTTGTATAAGGAATGCTGGTGGTGATATAAAACTTTTTCTTTTGCAAAAACATGATAGTATTACCTTAATACTATCAAAATTAACCCAAAAAACAATGATTTTATTAGTTCATCTTATAGTTGGCGCTTTAATTGGCCAAAAAATTTCAGATCCGTTTTTTGCTGTTTTTTTGGCTTTTTTAAGCCATTACGTTTTAGATTTTATTCCCCATGTTGAATATCCTATTGATAATATTAGGAATAAACAATGGTTAAAATCGTTTCCTGATTTCTTAAGAGTGTTTTTGGATTTTTGCCTTGGCATACTGATTATTTCATTTTTTTTAAACGGGCGGCTAATAGTTTTTATAGCAGCTTTTTTTGCTGTTTTGCCGGACTTACTTAACATTTTAAATATGATTTTTGAAAACAAATTACTGCAAATTCACAGTAATTTTCACGAAAAAAACCATTTTTTAAAACACAAAAAAATCTCCAATTTTTGGAGAATTTCAAGCCAAATAATAGTTATTATTATCTGTATATTTATATTAAAATTTTAGTCAGAAAATACCTCCTCTCTGCTCTTTTCTAAAAGTTCTTTTACAAATTCATATATAATACCAAAAACCGGCACTATAAATATTGTCCCTAAAAATCCAAAAACCTTAGCCCCTACAAGCAAAGAAATCAACACCAAAACAGGCGGTATATCTATCAGCTTTTTCATTAAAAACGGGGTTAACAGAATGTTTTCTATTACCTGAACAGCCCAAACTGCAAGCAATACATATAATGTTATAAGCCACGATCCGGCCGAAACAAAAACAAATACAATCAATAAAATAGCTGTTATTAGCGGCCCTATATATGGAATAAAATTTAGTATGCCAGAAATTAATGCCAGTAAAAAAGCATATTTTATATTAAAAATATAAAATACTATAAAAGATGCGATACCCACAAAAATACAAGCTATTATTCTGGCGCCAAACCATCCTGCAACCTTAAGCTGGGCTTTTTCAAAAAATGATACAATTTTATCTTGATATTTACTGGGAGAGATAAAAGCTAAAAATTTTTCCGGGCCCCTGTCCTCCAAAGACAAGAAAAAAGATATTGTTAAAATAACAACTGTTGAAGCTAACCCGCCAAAAAATGCCATTAATGCATTAAGCACTCCTTTTGAGCTCTGCTCTAATCCGCCAATCAAAGATCCGGTAAATTCATTAAAACTTTGGGCAACATCAATTCCTAACCGCTGTAAAACTGGATTTATTTGATCAAAATAGTCTGGCAAATAATTAGAAAATTGTTTTAACTCAATAATAAAAAGAGGCGCCATTAAGTAAATCAAAATACCCAATAATCCAAATATAGAAAGATATATCATAACTATCGCCAACATTTTTGGTATCCACAATTTTCTTAAAAAATTAATAGCAGGCTCTAATAGAATAGAAATAGACAAACCAAAAAAGAACCAAAGAACGATATCTCTGGCTAAATAAATAATATAAAAAGCAAAAATTGCTACAAATATTTTTATTATAGTGCCCCAAGAAATATCTAATTTTTGTTCTTGGCTCATAAGCTTGTTAATATCTTTTTAATTTTTTCTTTTTTGTCTTCTTCTATCGGCCCTATTATAGCTAAATTAATTTTCTCTGGCAAAAATATATTTTCTGAAATAGTTTTTATATCATCAATAGAAACTTGGTCAATTTTTTTAAACTTCTCTTCTGGCGACAAAGCTTCTTTTTCCAGTAATTCTTGCAGACCGTAAAAAGAAGCTTGGCTGTCTGATGAATCCAAAGATAATGACATTGCTCCTTTTATATAATCTTTTGCTTTTTGCAATTCTCTTTCTGTAATTTTTTTATCTTTTAAATTTTTATATTCCTCTACAATTAATTTTACGGACTTTTCTAAATTCTTGTGGTCAATTCCAGCTTGAGTAACCAAATATCCGGTATCAGTGGAATTATCAACCGAAGTGTGAATAGAATAAGCCAAGCCGCTTCTTTCTCTTACCTTAATAAAAAGGCGGGAACTCATATTTCCTCCTAAAATAACAGATAGCAAGGCTAAAGCATATCTTTGAGAATGAAACATATCATAAGCGCGCACTCCTAAACAAAAATGAGTCTGATCTGTTTTTTTATGATGCACTAATATTCCTGGCTCTTTCTGATTTTCTTTTACTTTAATTTTAGGCTCTGCAACTCCATTTTTTATGCCCTTAAAATAATTCTGTATTTTTGGCACGATTTTATCTTGCTCAATACCTCCAGCTACGCAAATTATTATATTTTCTGGAGAATAATGATTTTTATAATAATCTATAATTTTTTTTCTGTTAAAGCTTAATATATTTTCTTTTTCTCCAATTACCCGCCACCCGGCCGGCTGATCTTGATAAAGTAAGTTTTCAAAAAGCTCTCCCACATAAGCCATAGGAGTGTCTAAATACATATTTACCTCTTCTATTATTACCCCTTTTTCTCTTTCTATTTCTTTTTCGTCAAATTTAGAATTCAAAAACATATCGGATATCCAGTCTAAAGCAACATCTGTGTGCCTTTTATCTACTTTTGCCCAAAAACCAGTAACTTCTTTTGAAGTAAAAGCATTATATTCGCCACCAACCATATCTAAGGTTTCAGCAATTTTTAAAGTTGTGGGCCTTTTTTTAGTTCCTTTAAAAAACATATGCTCTAAAAAATGAGAAATACCGTTTATATCTTTTGTTTCATATTTTGACCCGGTGCCAACTAAAATTAAAACTGTAACGCTGTTAGCGTTTTCCATTGGAATTGTAATTACCCTTAACCCATTTTTAAATGTTGTTTTCTTATACATAATATTTTTTAATTATATCTTATATTCGCCAAAAAAAGAATCAAATTTTCAAATTTTCTGATAATTTTAATAAAAATGTTTTCTTTATAGCTTAAAGGTTTTACCAAAACGGTTACAGCTCCATTTATATTGCCGAATAAAATATCTGTAAAAATTCTGTCGCCAACAACAAATACTTTACCGCCGCTTAAATTATATTTTTCTTCAATTTCCTTAAATAATTTTTTAAACGG
>CAZKUM010000005.1:4646-25866 GCA_964555955.1 uncultured Candidatus Saccharibacteria bacterium
ACAAGTACATGTATACTTGCTATTAATACTGTCAAACCAATCTATAATTTCTTTTTTTGTTTCTATAGTTTCTGAAAAAAACAATGTGTTGTCAATATCAAAAATTATCAAGTCTGCGTTTAAAAAAAAATCAGGCGATATATCGGTAAGTTTGTTAAACTTATAATCTGGCAAAAGATTTTTAATGAATCCTCTTTTCATAATAATTCTAAAATTATAATCATAATAGCAAGCCAATAAATATAACCTAGTGTTCTTAACTTTCTAATCTCTATTTTTACTATATTAAAAAAGGCTAGATAAATTACAGCCAACGGAATGATTGCAAATATTATCAGCAATAAAAATCTTGGCGGCAGAGCGCCCAACAACGCTATTTTAAAATAATAATTAACGCACAATGCAACAAAAGACAAAAAAGCAAGCGCCCAAAGTAAAATTGAAATAAAAACTTTTGCCTTTTTGTTTGAAACAGTTATTGAATTTTTAATATTTTTACTTGATAAGTAAGAATAGTCAAGTGATTTATATAAAAAATATCCAGCGCTCTTGCTAAAAACTAAAACAGATAAAACCAATAAAGGAGGGGTGGCTTTGGAAAAAACAAACCAAAAAGCAAGAAACCTGAATAAAAAAGTAAAAAAAGCGCCAAATAATATATCTAAAATAAATCTTTCTTTAAAACGAGTGTATTTAAAAGAATATAAAAAATTGGTTAAAGATAAAAAAAATAAAAAAAGAAAAAAGTATAAATTTACAAAATATCCTATCAACAGCCCCGCAATTAAAAGAGTTAAAAAAATAAAAAAACTTTTATTTTTTCCAAAATAAGTAATCGGCTCCAAATAATGCTTTTTATTCTTATTATCTTTATCTAAATAAATGTCAGATAAAGTATTAAAAGCATAAAATGCCGAACACACCAATGACAAAGAAATTAGCGCTTCTAAAAATATCTTTAAATCAAATCTGCTTTTTGAAAAATAAAAAGCTATCAAAATTAGGGCAACATTTTTTACATTACTTAATGGCCTTGTAAGCCTAAAAAAATTAATAAGAAAATTATTCATGTCCTTGTCACTGTTTCGGGGATTTTAATATTCTGTTCTGGTGTTTGCTCTGACTCTCTTTTTTCTTTTTCCATTATTTATGAAAATTCTGATATCTTTTTAATTAAATCGGAAATTTTTATTCTTTCTTGTTTCATTGTATCGCGGTCGCGAACTGTGACATCATTATTTTCTAAACTATCAAAATCAACTGTAATGCAATAAGGTGTGCCAATTTCATCTTGACTGTAATAGCGTTTGCCAATATTTCCCCTATCGTCAAAAGCAACATTAAATTCTTTTCTTAATGTATTATAAATTTCCTTTGCTTTTTCAACTAACTCTGGCTTATTTTTCAAAAGTGGAAATACAGCAGCCTTATAGGGAGCTAATTTAAACGGCAGTTTTAAAACAACTCTGCTTGCCCCGTCCTTGGCGGGGTCTTTTTCTTCTTTATAGGCGTCACACAAAACAGCTAGAACCGACCTATCCACTCCCCATGTAGGCTCTATTACGTGAGGATAAAATTTTTCTTTGGTTTCTGGGTCTTCATACGGGGCTTCTTTAAAATGATTTTTTAAGTCAAAATCAGTTCTATAGGCCAAGCCATAAAGCTCATCTCTTCCAAATGGAAAATCGTACTCAAAGTCTATTGTTTTTTTAGAGTAATGAGCGCGTTCGCCATCTGGCACATCAAGCTCGTGTATATTATTTTTTTCTAAACCTAAATCATCTGTTATCCAGTTTAATATTTCTTTTCTCCACTCTTCAAATGTTTTTTTCCAATATTCTTCATTGATAAAATATTCTATTTCCATTTGCTCAAATTCTCTTGTGCGAAAAATAAAATTGCCCGGAGTTATTTCGTTGCGAAATGCCTTTCCAATTTGGGCGATTCCAAATGGAATTTTTTTTCTTGTTGTATCTAAAACATTTTTAAAATCAACAAACATTGCCTGCGCAGTTTCAGGCCTAAAATAAACAGTGCTATCTGCGTCTTCTACTGGCCCCAAAAAAGTTTTCAGCATTAAATTAAATTGTTTGGCTTCTGTTAATTCGCCTTTGCAATCTGGGCATTTTTTTCCGTCTATTTTATCTGCGCGAAATCTATGATGGCACTTTTTGCATTCAACTAACGGATCAGAAAAAGTTTCTAAATGACCTGAAGCCTGCCAAACTTTTGGATTCATTATTAAGGCTGCATCAATTCCAACCATATCATCTCTATCGTGCACAAATTTTTTCCACCACAAATTTTTTATGTTGTTTTTTAATTCAACTCCCAATGGCCCATAATCAAATGAGTTTGCTAAACCACCATATATTTCAGAGCCAGGAAAAACAAAACCCCTTCTCTTACACAAAGATACTATTTTTTCCATCCCGCCTAGACTCGGCGAGGCTGGTAAATTATTTTCTTCTTTTTTCATATTTTTTTGTTTTTTATTTATTGGACTATTCCACCGCCAGAATTACTTTGATCGTCCGGCAAGCTTGTGTCAACCAAAGAAGCTGTGCTTTGAGTGGTGGAATTTGTAAATTGATCTTCGCCAGAAATTGTTGCTTGGTTAATAAGATTTACTGTTCCGCCTTTTTGAGATTTATTTGGAGTCAAAGAAACCTGAAAAGACAATGATGGCCCGGCGCTTGAAACCCCTGTCCCAGCTGAAAAATCTCCAGCAGACCAAATAATTTCTCTGCTGTTATTGTCCATAGAAAAATTAGATATCTGATTGTCTGGCAATATTTTTCCTGTCAAAGCAACTCCCTGGGGTAAAACAGCTTTTACTTTCACATTTTTAACATCATTATTATAATTTTTAATCTGCCAAACTATAGTATATGTAGTGGCTTTACCAACCTCTGGAGGAATAGGCCCAGAATTTTCTATGCCATTTTGATTTGAGTAATATACTTTTTGAGAAACTTCTAATCTTGAATTAACTTTTGTATCAAATTCTTGGCTAATATCAGAAATATTAACTTTACTTTTTATAACTGTATTATTTTTTTCTGCATCAACAGGAGTCCAGTTATTTTTTAACTTTACATCAAACTCAACTTTATTTTCTTGCTGAGGATTTAAATGGGTTAACTCCGAAACCTGCTTTGAATCAAAAATAATTAAATTATCATTTGGCCTTGCTTGCCCTTGCTGAGATTGAAGAGTAGATAAATCAAAAGCCGAACCATCTAATCTAACTATCATAAATAAATTATCAAAAGAACTGGAGCCAATATTTCTAAAAAATATTTCGTAATGTAATTTTTCACCGGGAGAGGCAACATAATTAGAAGACCCATTTATTTGCTGAGATATAAATAATAAAGGATCAATAATTTCAACATCTGCATTGGCTTGTTTTATTGCAATAAATACTCCGTTTTGCCACATGCCAAGCGTTGCGCCAAATGTTATATGGCTATTAACAGAAGCTGTAATTACACCCTTAACATTTATTCTGCCACCCTGAGCCTTATTTAGTGTTTGCAATTTCCATTCAGAATTATCCAGTGAAGAAGGGTTTGCTGATTCAAAATTAAAACCGTTTACAGAATCAATTTTCATACTAAGATTTTCTAAAGGATAATCTATATTAGAAAAATAATTAAGAGAATAAGAAACTTCTTTGCCTTTTTCTATTTTTGTGGGCAAATCAAAATCCAAAGTTATAGCAACAGTATCAATTTTTGTGGTAAATGTAGTGTTTGATTCATATCTTGCTGTTATGTTTTTTGGAACATAAGAAAGATATGCTTTAGCTACTTTTAAATCGCCCTCTTTTCCGAGAAGCCTGCCTTTAAATTGCATAATCTCTTCAACTCCAGGATAAATATCTTTTAAGTCTTTTTCAAATCTTGTTTTTCCGTCTTCTGTTAAAGAATTATCAGGAAGCTCAAAAATAAGCTTTGGCTGCTCTAAAACAAAATTACCGTTATTTTTGTATTTTACAGTATACTCAATTTCATCGCCCATTTTAGCAGAATCTGCTCCAAGAATTTCTAATTTCAAAATTTGTTTTGAAAAAATAGTGTTCCTGTAATACCAAAATCCCAAAAAACCCAATACGATAACGGCAAATAATAATATAAAAATTGCTTTTTTGTTCATATTGTATATATATTATATCACTTATAAAGATTCTCTTAAATTGGCCTTAAAAGAATGGCTTGATAAAAGATAAAAATAATAATCGTCAGAAATTTCTTTTAATAAATTTAACGACGAAAATTCAATTTTTAACCTTTGCAATGTTTGCCAGTCTTTTTTAAAAAATAATCTTAAAATTTTAACAATATTAGAATTTATCTTTTTTGCTGTTTTTTTAATTAAAAAACAATTTTTGCAAATAATCCCTCCTTCCTGGCAGCAAAAATATAAATTATAAGGATTAAGTTTTTGCTTGCACAAAGCGCAAGTTGAAACTTCCGGCATATAACCTAATTCAGAAAAAAAATTCCAAATAAAATAATAGTAAGACAGTTGGCACTTTTCTTCAGATAATAAAGGACTATTTATTTTTTCAAAAGTATCAATCGTTAAACTCCAAATTTTTTCGTCTTTTTCCTGGCCTTTAATGAAATTATCTAAAACTTGAATTATTTTATTTACAATTTTTAATTTTTCTAAATTGCAGGTTATATTATTAAACCTATTTATAAAAACTGCATCAGTTAAAGTTTTGCGGTTTTTACCTTGGATAAATTCAATCTCAGATAAAGAAAAAATTTCAATCCCGCCTCTTAATTTTGAGGTAATTTTTCTTATAGCCTTGGCGAAAATTTCAAGTCTTCCAAAATCATAAGTAAAGACAGAAAAAACCTTGTCTGCTTCAAAAGTATCGTTCTTTTTAAAAATTAAACCCTTGGTTCTGTAATAAACTGCCATAGCTATTTATTTATCCCTCCTATTTTTTTGAAAAATTTTATTTCTTTTCTTATTTTTCCCTTTTCAACAGGATTTTTTGCTCCCATCATTTTTTGATTAAGCTTTTTAATGCCCCACTTTAAATCTGTTTTAGAAATATTCCCTCCATATGTTTGAGAAAAAACTTCTTTTTCTAATTTAGCCCTTTCTGTGGGGCTTAAATTTAATCCAACCTGTTTTTGAGCTTTTAAAGTTTCTGGATCATTCCTTAACCTTTGCCTCAAATCTGTTCTAGACACTTCGGATTTACCTTTAAATATAGAATTATCTGCAGGATTATTTTGCTTTTCTTGAACTGCCTGCATTGGTGTTTTTTGGGAATGAGAGATCAAATTATCTTTAAGAATATCTGGCTTTTCATATAGTGGAATTTCTTCTGTTTTTTGGCTTTCTTTGCCATAGCCAGATCTTAATGTTTTTTCCTTTGCCAAAACATCTGACGTACGAATAATACCATGATTATCCGCAACTCGTGTTTTTTCAAAATTATCTGTGTCTTTAATAGAATATTCTCCTGAAACGCTCTTTAGTTCGTTAAGCTGTTCTGTAACTTCTTTTTCACCTTGCTCAGTTTCAGATTTTTTTATATTCTTTTCTTTTATATCTACATCAGAAGCGTCTTTTTCCTGCTGTATTGAAAAATCTTTTGCTCTTGGTATTTTTATTTTTTGGTGATCGCCTCCGCTGTCTTGTTCTTTGCCGCCCATTGAAGGCATTTTTGATTCAATGGTTTCTTTTTCGTCTGAAGAATCTTTTTTTAATTTATTAAGCTGTTCTGTAATTTCTTTTTCGTTTTGCTCGGCTTCGGTTTTTACAAATTTTTCTTCTTTGTTTTCTCCTTTATTAATCGGCCTGCTAAGATCTATATTCGCAACTTTATGTTTTTCTAGGTCAACTATTTCTTCTTGCTCTTTTTGTTCTTCTTTTTCTATATTTTTTTTCTTTTGGGAAAAAAGTTTTCTAAATATTGCCTTAATTAAATTAAAAAACAATTTAATAATTATAATAACAAACGAAACAATAAGAGCAAAGAATATAGCATAGATTAAAAAAAAGAAAAAACTTTCTTGAGACATAATAAAACTTATGCTTTTTTAATAGCTAATGATATTTTTTCGTCATCAATCAAAAATTCTTTTTCTAAATCGAAAACTGCGCCTGATTTTTTTTCGAAATAAAAATCAGAAGCCTTAATTTCTTTTATAAAAAAATCTTTATTTTTATCTAAAACGTTTTTTAATTCTTCACTGCCAAAAAACCAAAAATAAATTTTATCTGAGGGCTTCAAGCCTGCTTGCTTTCTCAAGTCTTGAATATATCTTATAATTTCTCTGACTATTCTTTCTTCTTTAAGTTCTTTTGTGATTTTTATGTCTAACTCCACTTCGTTTTCAATTTTTGCATCAAAAATAATTTCTTTAACATTTGCCTCGTCTTTAATTAAATGAAGAAAATCCTGTTCTTTTTTAATTTTTAATTTTTGATTTTTAATTTTTAAACTTGCTAATGGCTGTTTTACCTTAATTGACTTTGCCGCTCTTTCAGCTAAGGCTAATGTAACTATATTCCGCACTTCATTCATTTTTTCCTCTAATTCCATATCTACACATCCTTCATTTTTCAATTCTGGCCAATCGCACAAATGAACTGATTCTGGCATATTTTCAGTTTTTAAACCCGCATACATTTCTTCAGTAAAAAACGGCATCACCGGAGCAATTAATTTTGTAACATTCAAAAGCACATAATATAACACCGATATTGCTTCGCCTCTGTCTGCGCTGCTTTCATGAAATCTTTTTCTTGACCTCCTAACATACCATAAAGACAAATCGTTAATAAAAAAGTCTTCTATTAACGAAACTGCTTTAGCTACATCATATTTATCTAAGCTGAATTTTGCTGAACCAATTAAATGGTCAATTTTTGACAAAATCCATTTATCTAAAATATTTTGCGGTTTAATAATATCGGTTTTTGGAAAATCTTTTTTGTCTACATAAGTGTTAAAAAAAACGTATACATTATTAAGGGTCAATAATTTTCTTTTTATTTCATCGGCATTATGATACCCAAAACCAAGATTCTCTGCTGGATTTTGTTTTGAATACATCCACCGCATTGGGTCGGCTCCAATTTTTTCTACTGCCTCATCAAACCAAATAGCATTTCCTTTTGATTTGTGCATTTCTTCTCCTTTTTCATCACGCACCGAAGCATAGCCAAAAATCGTTTTCATTGGCGCTGATTTTTCTAATACAGCCGACATTACCAATAAAGAATAAAACCAATTTTTAAACTGGCCTGGAAACGATTCGCAAACTAATTCTGCTGGAAACCATTTTTTCCAATAATTATGGTCTTCTCTGCCCGAGGCAGACCCGCCTTGGGCGGGAAAATATTTCATTGTAGAAAACGGGACTATTCCTGCATCCAGCCAAGGGTTTCCAACATCTTTTATGCGCGACATAATTTTACCGCATTTTTTACCTGCCTGCCGGTAGGCATGGCATTTTATTTTAACATTATCCACCCACGGCCTATGCGGAGAATTATTTTCAAATTTATCCCAACCTTCAACTGCTCTCTTTTTTAATTCTTCTTTTGAGCCGATAACTTCAAAGTTTCCGCATTCGCATTCAAAAATAGGCAAAGCCAAACCCCAATATCTTTTTTTAGAAATCAACCAATCGTGCATATTTTTTAGCCAATCAAGCTCTCTTTCTTTGCCGAATGAAGGAATCCAATTTATTTTTTTTGTGATTCCTTCTAAATTTTTTCTTAACTTATCCATAGAAATATACCACTCGTCAACAACCCTCCAAACTAATTCTGTTTTGCACCTCCAGCAAGTGGGATATTTATGTTTGTATGGTAAAATTTCAAAAATCCAACCACCCTGAATATTTAAGTAATCTAAAATTATTTTAGGATTTTTCTTGGCATTCTGACCAGAAAATTCCCCGAGTCCTTCTATATATGATGCGTCTTCATCAATTACTTTTATCATTGGCAATCCTAATTTTTTACCTAACTGAAAATCCTCTTGGCCTGCAGAAACAGCAATATGCACAAGCCCCGTGCCATCTTCGGTAGTAATTGGCAGAATCCTCTCGTCTGTTGGAATAACTGTATGAAATTTTTTTTCATTTATTTTAGCTGCCTCATTAACATTTGGAAGAGAATCAAATGCAAAAGTATATTTTAATCCAACCAATTCCTTGCCTTTAACGGTTTTTACTATTTTTTTATAATTACCTTTGAATATTTTCTCAACTAAATTTTTTGCCACCCAAAAAGAACCTCCTACATTTGCTTTGACTAAAGAATATTCAATTTTTTCATCTACTGCCACAGCGATATTGGCAGGCAATGTCCATGGAGTAGTAGTCCACACTAAAAGATATTCTTCTTTTCTGCTAATAATAGGAATTTTAATATATACAGAATCATGTACAATTTCTTTATACTCTTCTGTCAAAATTTCATGCTGAGAAATTGCTGTGCCGCATCTTGGGCACCATGGCACCGAATCCCTTCCTTTATATAGATATCCGTCTTCCCAGCATTTTTTTAAAAAATGCCAAATTGCATAATTATTTTCATCAGACATTGTATAATAGCTTTTTTCCCAATCCATCCATTGGCCAAGCCTTACCGATTGCTGGGTTTGTATGGCTGAATATTTTTTTACCCTTTCTTTGCATTTTTCAACAAATTTATCAATTCCATATATTTCAATATCTTTTTTAGTTTTAAATCCCAGTTCTTTCTCAACTTCAACTTCAACCCAAAGCCCCTGGCAATCAAAACCGTTTTGATACCTTTCGTCAAAACCTTGCATTGCTTTATATCTCTGAAAAATATCTTTATAGCTTCTGCCCCATGCGTGGTGCACACCCATTGGATTATTTGCTGTTATAGGCCCATCTAAAAACGACCAAGGTTTTCCTTTTTTATTTTTTTCTCTTAGTTTTTCAAAAATTTTATTATCTTCCCAAAATTTTAAAATTTTGTTTTCGTTATCTGGAAAGTTATATGCCATAATATTTTTATTGAATTAATTCCCTTAATTCTCCGTTGTAAAGCATTTGCCCTTCTTCTGAAAAAAATTCAATTGTTTCTAATACCGAAAAACCCTTAATATATCCTTCCAAAAGAAAAAGTGGAGCTTGGTGGCTAACAATTAAAATATTTTCATCTTTATATTTTTTATTTATTTCTTCAAAAAAATCGGCCATTCTTTTAAAAACATCATTATAGCTTTCTCCATTTGGCACCGCCCTTTCTATTCTTTCTAAGTTATTTTTAAAATATTTTTCAAATTCTGCAGTTGGGCCAGAGCTGAAAGCGCCAAAATCAATTTCACGCAACCTTTCATCAAACTCTATTTTTATTCCAATTTCTTTTTTTATAATTTCTGCTGTTTGCTCTGTTCTTAATAAATCTGAACTAAAAATCAAATTTATGCTTTGTCCTTGCTCAGCATAAGTATTTTTTAATTTTTGCGCTACTTTTTCTATTTGCGCCACTCCGTTTTCGGTTAAAGGATTATTAATTTTTTCTGGCCATGAAGAAATAATACCTTTAACATTAGACAAAGCCTCCCCATGCCGTAAAATATAATATTTGTTATTTAATTGCATTTCTTTCCATTTTTTCAGGAGCCAAAACTCCCATTAAATCTAATGTGTTTTTTAAAACAATTTTTGTTGCCATAATTAATGCCAAGCGCGCGTTTGTTAATTCTTTGTTGTCTGAAATTACTTTGCAATTTTCATAAAATTTATGAAATGCATCAGATAAATCCATTGCATATTGGGGAAGCCTTTGAACCTGATAATCTTTAGCTGTTTCTTCAACAATTTCTGGAAGTTTCATTAATTCTCTAATAAGCCCCATTTCGCTCGGTTCATTTAATAATTTTAAATTTGAAATTTGCAATTTGGAATTGCCAAATTTACGAAAAATTGAACAAATCCTGGCATACGCATACTGCACTTTAAACACCGGATTTTTCTCCGATTTTTCTTTTGCTAAATCTAAATTAAAATTCATATGGGTGTTTGGACTTATCATTAAAAAGAAAAATCTAGCAACATCTAAACCCACTTCGTCAATTAGCTCGTCTATTGTTATATAAATACCAGTTCTTTTTGACATTCTTACTTCTTTCCCTTTTTCAAAAAGGCGAACCAACTGCATAACAATATCATCAATACTGTCTTTTTCAAAGTTAAATGCAGTTGCCGCGGCTTTTAGCCTTGGAACATATCCATAATGGTCAGCCCCTAAAAACATAATAAGCCGACTAAACCCTCTTTTAAATTTGTTTTTTAGATAAGCAATATCTGAAGCAAAATAAGTTTTGATACCATCGGCCCTTACTAAAACCCTATCTTTGTCATCACCCAATTCTTTAGATTTAAACCACACAGCCCCTTCGCTTTCATAAGTAAAACCTTTTTTTGAAAGCTCGGCTATTATTTTATCAACTTCTTTTTTTTGATATAAACTTTTTTCTGAAAACCAGGTGTCAAACTTAATTCCCATCTTTTTAATAGACGGCTTTATCATTTTTTCAAAAATAATTTTTGCTGAAGCTTCGCCAACTTTTTCAGGGTCATTTCCCTTAACTTTATTTCTTAGCTCAACAATATATTCTCCTTTATAAACAGCTTCTGCATCACTAATTACAGAATGCCCAAGTTTTTTAATTTGGGCTCCGGTGTCGTTTATATAATATTCTCTTTCAACTTTATATCCTGCTTTTTCTAAAACATTTGCCAAAACATCTCCGCAAAACCCTCCTCTGCCGTTTCCTAAAGTTAGGGGCCCGGTTGGATTTGCCGAAATAAACTCCACATTAATTTTTTCTTTTTTCTTTGGTTTTAAATTTCCAAATTTATTCTTCTCTTTTAAAACAGCTTGTAATTGATTTTTAAAATAATCGCCTGAAATAAAAAAATTAATAAACCCGCCAACAGTTTCAATTTTTGCTATTGCGATTTTTAGTTTTTTCTCGCTACGCGAGATCTCGCAAAGCGAGACAATTTCTGTTTTTAAAATTAGGGCAACTTCAAAGGGATTTTTTTCAATTTCTTTACCAATTATAAACGCAATATTGCTTGAATAATCCCCGCGAATTTTTTCTTTAGGATGCTCAATTGTTATTTTAGGCAAATTAAAATTATTAAAATCTCCTCTTTTTTGAAGAGCTTTAATTGCCAGTTCAATTATTTTTTTAATTTCTTCTTTCATTATTGGATAATAGTGCCTATAAGCGACTTGTTGTTTAAAAAATCTTCAAGGCGCTCTAAATTTTTACCGTTTAGCATAACAACTTTTAATTTTAATTTTTCTGCCAGCCTTGAGGCGCGAGGGTCAAATGGAGCCGACAATCCTGGCAGCCATTTATGCCCTACAATTTTATTAAAACTTTTCCAGTCAATTTCTTTTAGCGCCTTGGCTCCTGGAAATTCTGCTGGATTTTTATCATAAACATAATCAATATTAGTAAGATTAATTATTGTATTTATGCCATTGTTTTTTGCCAGCAATACAGCGTCGTAATCAGTTGACCAGCCAGGTTTCCAGCCAGCGCCAACTATTATATTTTTATTGGTTTTTACTTTTTTATTGGGATCTGTAATAATTTCAGGATACGCATTTTTCAAAAACATTTGTTTTATTATTTCTGCGTTTAATTTTGTCACACTAATTCCTATCCAATCTCTACTATTATTTTTTGCGCCAAATTCTAAAAGAGCTTTTTGATAATTTCTGGCAATTTTTCCTCCTCCCACAATAATAAAAAATCTATTGGTTTTTAAATATTTTAACAGAGAATGCTTAAAATTCTTCAAAAATCCAATATCAATTTCATTCGGGGCAACCAGCGAACCCCCTAAAGATATAATAATTGTTTCTTTAGCCATATTTCAAAATCTTATCACAAAACAGGCTAAAAATAAAGAGTTTTGCAATAAAAAACCTGAGCAGATGAATCTACTCAGGTAGAATGAATGCCTGGAGCATACGGCTTCAGGCCTATTACGAAGAGATCCCTTTCTTTAGTCTATTAATTCTTCTGCAAAGAGCCAAAACGACATTCCAGAGAAGTTCGCTTATTATGTCCCCTTTTTGATTGGCGAAGTTTTGTGCTAAAAAGACTAATTCTTCGCGGGACACATTTCCGTAATTCGACCCTGTCTCACTAGGATAAACTTCCGTAAGAAAAAAGTATCCATTCTCATCAGGGTCGCAATCAACTAAACAAATACACCAATCGTTATCATCGTTTTTGTACGCGACGAGCATGCCTTCCTCAAATTCCATGACCATGACTATCCTCCTCTTATTGTAGGGTGATTGAAGCTCTCTTGTATTATATTAATTATACACCCATTATCATACCTTGTCAAGAGCAAGATTATATGCTAATATGATAGTATAAAAATATGAAGATATTTTCAGAAAATAAGAAGGCATATTTTGATTATGAAATACTCGAAAAATTTGAAGCGGGGCTTGTTTTGCTTGGAACAGAAGTAAAATCAATAAGAGGCGGGCATATTGCTTTGACCAGCTCTTATGTTGTTTTAAGAAATGAAGAGGCCTTTTTAATAGGGACAAAAATTCCGGCTTATCAGCCAAAAAACGCGCCTGCTGATTATAATCCAGAAAGGCAAAGAAAACTGCTTTTAAACAGAAAAGAGATAAATTTTCTTGCAGGAAAGTCAAATATGAGAGGTTTTTCGCTGATACCCTTGAAAGTTTATGAGAAAAATGGTAGGATAAAACTTGAATTCGGATTGGCAAAGGGTAAAAAGAAGTTTAATAAAAAAGAGGAAATTAAAAAGAGAGAGATAGAAAGAGAAATCAATCGCGAATTAAGCAGATAAGGGAGCGTAAGTTTTGACAGATGTTTTGTTAAAAATATGCAAATCCAGTTTTCTATAATCTGGTTAAACTTATAGAAAAAACATAATTGCTAATTTATTTAATAGGCAACCAGCACTAGCTTTAGCTTAATGCTGCATCCTCGCCATTGACTCCTGATAAATGGACCGAGGGTGTTATATTTTCAGGATAGGCAGTTTTATTTCTCTTAAAACTTGCCGAGATTTACGAGAATTAGGATATTAAACATTTTTCTTGCTTCTTATTTAATATCCAAACAACAAAGCAAGATAAATTTGTAGATTTATTTTTAAAAAATTTCTGGACCCGGGTTCGACCCCGGCGCTTCCACCAAATAATAAATAAAATTGAATAAAGTTTTAATAAACAATTATATAAGGGCAAAAGAGGTGAGAGTAATTTCTGAAACAAGCGAACAGCTTGGAGTAATGGATATATTTAAAGCAATTGATTTGGCAAAATCTAAGGGTTTAGATTTAATTCAAGTTACAGAAAAAGTTGAACCGCCGGTTTGCAGAATAGGCAACTATGGAAAATACCTTTACTCTTTGCAAAAAAAAGAAAAAAAGGTAAAACAGCCAAAAGGCGGAGAGTTAAAAGAAATACGGCTTACCTTTAATATTTCGCCACACGACATGGATATTAGGGCAAAACAGACAGAAAAATTTTTAAAAGGAGGAGATAAGGTTAAGCTATCTATGGTATTAAGAGGAAGAGAAAAGGCATTAGGCGACTTTGCAAAGAAAAAAGTTTTAACATTTTTAGAAACAGTAGATAAATTATTGCCAATAAAGGTTGAAAGAGAATTAAAAAGAGAGCCAAAGGGGTTTACAGTAATAGTTTCAAAAGAGTAAAAATAAAAACATGAACAAGACAAAAAAAGCATTAGTAAAGAGGTTTAAAATAACAAAAACCGGAAAAATTTTAAGAAGGCTTTCCGGGCAAAATCATCTTCAAGCTAAAAAATCGGGATCAAGGAAAAGAAAAGGTCGTAAATGGATTCAAGTTTCCAAATCCGAAACTAAAAAAATTAAAAGGTTTTTGCATATATAAAAATTAAAAAACATGGCAAGAGTAAAAAGAGCAGTATCAGCCAGAAAACATAGAAAAAACACATTAAAACATGCGAAGGGTTTTAAGTGGGGCAGAAAATCAAAATATAAACTGGCGAAAGATGCTTTAAGGCATGCGTGGACATATTCATACCGCGACAGAAAAGTTAAAAAAAGAGACTTCAGGCAGTTGTGGCAATTGCAAATTAATGCTTTAGCTAGAAAAAACGGCATTAATTACAGCAAGTTGATTCATGGATTAAAAGAAAACAAAATTGAGCTTGATAGAAAAATTTTATCTGAATTAGCAAAAAAACATCCTGAAATTTTTATAAAAATCATAGAAACAGTTAAATCAAAGTAACTTCAAAACAAAAAACCCGCTCCGAGTTTATCGAAGAGCGGGTTTTTTGTTTTATTTGTTTTACATTCCACGTTTTACGATATAATCATTGGCTTTTTTTAATAATTCTTTTGAATTTTTAAAGCTTATTTTTTTAATAGCATCTTCGTAAGACAGCCATAAAAAGTCAGAATGTTCTTCTGAAATTTTTATTTCTTTTTGCTGAGTTTTGGCAATAAAAAATACAACCAACTTAAAAATCCACGGCGCTTTTTTACGAGCCTCGCCTTTTAACCCGTAAACCTGCCTAAAAAAATATTTTTCAGATTCTTTAAATCCATGTATTATTTTAAGGTCTTTAATGCCGGTTTCTTCAATAACTTCTCTTTTTGCTGTTTCTTCTTCGGTTTCACCTTTTTCAACATGCCCTTTTGCAAACCCCCAATGCCCACGCCTTCCAGGTTCAGACGGCGCATAATGTAAAAGCAGATAATAAACATTATCTGATTCTTTTCTAAATATTATAGCTCCTGCTGATTTTTCCTTAGGCATCAATCAAAATATTCTAATAATTTTTCTACTGGCAGGGTGTTTATTATATCTTGCGATTCTGCCCACCCCCGCCTTGCTTGGGAAACTCCAAGATACATAAATCGCATCTGCTCTTTTTGATGCGCGTCTGTATCAATTATCATTTTTACTCCAATGCTTTTTGCCATTTTAATATATATGTCTTTTAAATCAAGGCGCTCTGGCCAAGCATCAATTTCTAAAATTGTTCCAGTCTCTTTTGCAGCCTTTAATATTTTTTCTAAATCAATCTGGTATTCGTCCCTTTTTTGAATTAACCTGCCTGTAGGATGAGAAATTATATCAATGTTTTTATTATTCATTGCCTTAATTATTCTTTCTGTCATTTCTTTTCTTTCCATTTTCATTGAGGAGTGAACTCCGGCAATAACATAATCTAATTTTTCTAAAACTTCATCTTTAATATCAACAGACCCGTCATTTAAAATATTTGTTTCACAACCATGTAATATGCGAAATTTTTTTTGCCAGCCAAAGCCCTGGCGGTATCGGGTATTAATTTTTTTTATTTCTTCGTTTTGTTTTAACATTTGCTTTTCATCAAGCCCGTTTTCAATGCGTAAAAATTTTGTATGGTCTGAAATGCCAATATATTCATAACCCAAACTTTGTGCAAACTTTGCCATATCTTCAATCGAATTTTCTCCGCCATCCCAATTTGAGTGGCAATGCAGGTCTCCCTTAATATCTTTATATCCTATTAATTTTGGCAACTTTCCAGAAACTCCAGCCTGTATTTCTCCTAAATCTTCCCTAATTTCTGGCTCAATATATGGAAGCCCAATGGCTTTATAAACTTCTTCTTCTGTTTTTCCGGCAATTAATTTTTTGCCACGAAAAACTCCATATTCATTTAACTTCAACCCTTTTGAAATTGCTATTCTGCGCGTTGCAACATTATGCTCTTTTGACCCTGTAAAATATTGCAAAGCAGAACCGTAGCTTTCTTCTTTAACAACCCTTAAATCAACATCAAAACCCTGTTTTAAATGCACAGATGACTTTGTCGGCCCTTTTGCCCAAACTTTTTCAACGCCCGGTAATTTCACAAAAAAATCATTAATTTTTTCTGCCTGCCTGCCGGCAGGCAGGGCTTGCACGGCGATCAAAATATCAACGTCACCAATGGTTTCTTTCATCCTTCTAGTTGAGCCGGCAATGCTTATTTTTTTTACCTCTTTTAAGCTTTCTAATTTTGAAATTATTTCTTTTACAGTGGGCATTATAAACCCAAGCAAAACCCGGCCATTATCAACCTTTAAAAATTCAATTCCCTGTAAAATATTTTTTTCTGTTTTTTCTCCAAAACCAAAAAGTGGAGCTATTTTATGCGCTTTTGCCGCCTTTTCTAATTCTTTAACTGTTTTAATTCCTAATTTTTGATAAAGAATTTTTGCCTTTCTAGCCCCCATGCCTTCAATTTTTGTCATTTCTGTAAAATCAACCGGCAGTGATTTTTTTAATTTTTCATATTCTTTTATCTTTCCAGTTTTTATATATTCTTCAATTTTTAATGCTAAATTTTTACCAATAGTTGGAATTTCTTCCAACCCGGCTATTCCTTTATCAAGATAAATTTCCTCAACGTCATCATTTAAAGAATCCAAAGCCAAAGCCGCCCGTTTATAAGCAATTATTCTAAAATCTTTTTCTCCGTTTTCAAAAAGTGAAGCAATATTAAAAAATATTTTAGCAATTTCCTGATTTTTCATGGTTCTACAACTGGTTTTTCCGAAAATGTTTTAAAACCGTCTCCTTTTATAGAAATATTATTTTTTACAAACAATAATAAAAATGCAGAGAATATTGTAAGCAAGCTTACAAAAACAAAGAGAATTTTAAAGCCAAAAGACGCCGCAATAATACCTCCTAACCCGCCAGCTATTCCAGCTCCAGAGCCAATAGACGTTGTTTCCATAGACCACTCAAAAGCTTCTTTGCCTTTATCTATATGACGGGTGAATATGGCTAGCCAAGACGGTAAAGCCATTGCCATTCCAATAGCGTGAATAACTTGAAAAAAATAAATATGCCACGGAGTTGTAGAAAACAAATATCCTATTGGCACTAATCCCACTATAAAAAGTCCGATTACCATAAACCAAAAATCATCTTTTTCTCCAGTTTTTTTATCTAAAAACCTGCCTATGGGTATTTCAATAAATGATTTTGAAATCCAATAAAATAATGCCGAGAATCCAGCCACTTCAGCAGCCTTTGCCGGATCCCCAATTGTTATTTTTTCTAAAACAAATAGGGCAAAAATAGGGGACAAAAGCCCCCAGCCTAAATTTAAGAAAAAATCGCTTGTTATTAATACTCTGATAATTTTATTTATGGCTTTTGGCATAGTTAAAAAGATAAGTAATAATTATTCTATTATATTAGCACGCGCCGAACTAAAAAACAGCCCCGAATTTATGGAAAGCTGCTTTTCTAACCTTAAATTTAATTTTTTGGTTTATACTTTTTATGAAACTTTTTGTCTATTTTATCAATAAATTCAAGCAAAACAGGGTCATCATAAAGCTCTTTTGCCTGCACCCACCATGGTCTTTGAGGAATATTTTTATTAAGCTTCCAATATTCTGCTGACTGTAAAAAGCTTTCTACTCTGTCTGTTTGCTTAAAAAACCTTCCTTCTTTGCTTAATCCTTTTTCATAATCTAACCAAAGAATTTTTACTTCATTTTTTAAGCGCGAAGGCAAATCTTTGATAAGCGCATCCAACCCCTTTTTTTCTTTCTTATGTTTTTCTACAACCATTCTAGTTTTTTCTTTTTCAGAAAATCTTGGCCATGTTTTTAATAACTCAAGCCTCTTTTTTTTATCTTTAGGAAGAATTGCATCATAAGGAGTAGTATCGCCGGCATATACCTCGCACAGATCATGGATCAGGGCCATTTTAATGATTTTTTCTATATTAAAGTTGTTGTTTCTCTTTTCTCCTAAAAACCAAGCCATAATAGCAACGCGAAATGTGTGTTCAGCAATGCTTTCTGGATTTTTAATATCTCTAATTACCCAGCCGCGTCTAGGCATTTTTTTTAATCTTCCTATCTCAATAAAAAATTTAAGAAAATTTTCCATATTAGGATGATAAATATTTTACCCCCCTAATTTTATACACTGTTTTAATTGGCGAAAAAATGGTAATTTCATCGCCGGCTTTGTGCCCCATAAGCGCCCTACCCACTGGAGATTCGTTGCTTATTTTTCCTAAAGACGGGTTTGCTTCAAGAGTGCCCGTAATTAAAAATTCATCTTTATCTCCATCTCTTTCCACTAAAACTTTGGCTCCCAAACTGACAATATTTTTATTTGCTTTTGCGGGGCTTTTAATTAATTCGTAGTTAGCTAAAATATTTTCTAATTCTTTGATCCTAGACCTCAGAAAACTCATATCTTCCTGAAAACTGATAAATTCTGGGTTTATATCTTCAGACTCAAAAATTTTAGGAGCTTCTTCTCCTATTGCTTTGCTTCTTTCAAAAATAAGCAAATTTTTATGCTCTTTTTCCAGTTCTGTAAGTTTTTGTTTCGTTAAATAAAATTTCTTTTCGTCCATTGTTTTATTCATTAAACTTAACCTCCTTTTCTTTTCCTTTCCTTTAAGGTTCTTTAATTTTATTTATTTTATTGTAAATGTCAACCCTTTGCTTTTTAGACATGCCTTTTAGACACTATTTTAAAAAATAGAAAAGGGCTATCGCGAAGATAACCCATTTTACAAAAACATAAAGAGCCCTGCCCTTTTAAATTAAAAGCTATTTTAAGGAGAACTGCCGCTGATTATTACTAAATCAATGCCTATGCCCCTGATAGCAGAGTCCATTATTGCTTTTTTTATGCCTTCAAATGCATCTTCTGTGTTTACCAATTTTACATCTCCGTCAAACTCTGTTGCATAAAGCAGTATTTCAGCAACATATATGCTTATTTTTTTTCCTAACTCATCGGCCCTCTTTATTTCATCATTTATAACCTGTAATATTTCCTCCATATCTGGCAGTTCGTTTGCATTGCCGCGAAATTCTGCTTTTATCCCATTTTTTTGAAAAACTGTTGTTGAGCTTATGCCTGTAGACATAGAGCACCTCCTTGTTTTGCTTATTTCAAAGAACCGCGAAGAATATCATTAAATAATTTTATAATGGCAAATGCGAGAACGCAATGGTTAATAACTTTAAATTAAAACAATGTTTTTTGTGAAAATAAAAACTTTTTATCTTCTGGCTTTGCAAAAATTTTTATTTTTCCATAAACTCCGTCGTAGCCAGGCTCAATATAAATTTTTCCTTGCCGGGCTTTTATAATTCCTTCTGCAATATTTGGCAAGCTTGCTTTTTCTAGTTCTTTTTTATCTGCCTCCAACAAAATTTTAAATTCGCTTCCTATGTTTGTTATTAAATTATTATATTGTTTTAATACTTCTTTTGAAGCAGTTGAAACTCCAATAGATTCAGCTATTACTTCTTCTAAAGGAATTAAACTTTTAAATGGAATAGCATTTTCTGGTTGAAATCCTTCGGGCCTGTCTGCTAATTCCTCAACCCTATTTAAAACTCCAATAACAAGGGGTTTTTGGCACCTTGGGCAAATATTGTTATATCTTTTTGATTCCTGTGGAGATAATCTTATATCGCACGACCTATGCCCGTCGTAATGATATTTTCCTTCTTCTGGAAAAAATTCTATTGTATATAAAAACTTTTTTTTGTCTTTTGTTTTAATTGCATCTGCAATTCCTTGATAGCTTATATCTGTATCAAAAACATTTGCTTCTCTGCCAATTTTGTGGGGCGAATGGGCATCACTGTTAGAAATTAAAGCAATTTTATCTAATTGCGACAACCTCCAATTCATTGCGGGGTCTGAAGAAAGCCCTGTTTCTCCAGCATAAATATATTTTGAATATTCTTCAAAACATTCTTCCATTGAATCAAAACCTGATTTTGAGCCAAACACAGAAAACCACGGCGTCCACATGTGAGCTGGCACAACCATGCAATTTTCGTCTGCTGCAAATACAATTTTGGCCAATTCTTTTGCATCAAGGCCTAAAATCGGCCTGCCGTCGGCTTTCAAATTTCCTATTTGGCTTAATTTTAAATTAATTTTTTCTACTGACTCAAATGACGGAGCAAAAACTATAATATGAATTTTTCTAACTTTACCGCCCTTAGAATATATACAACTTATTTCAGCTGTTAAAATAAAACGGGTAGAAGACTCTAAGTCTTTTAGCTTTAAAAGGCCCCGCTCAGCGGGGCTTAATTTTTCTTTCAAATTCTTAAGCCATTCAGGATGAGTAAAATCTCCTGTTCCTAAAACTTTAATGCCTTTAATTTTTGCCCATTTATCCAAATTTTCCAGGTCCATTAAGGGAGATGTGGCTCTTGAATATTTTGAGTGTATGTGAAAATCGGCTGCAAATATCATTTTTTTTCTAGCTCTTCAATTAAGAATTTTCCAAAATCTTTTTTATCCATTGTAACTTTTTTAAAATCATCGGGCGAAACAATAAAAATTTCATCTTCAATATCTTGTTTTATAGCGTCAAAATGCGTAAAAATCAAATAAAGGCTTTTGTCTTTGTCGGCTGAAACTTTATCAAAAAGTTCTTTATCATAAATTTTTAAAAAAATAGGCGTTTTTTTATAATTGCCTTTTTTTTCTACAACTAAATCTTTGCCTGCCTGCTGGGGTATGTTTATATTTTCTGGCTTGAAAACAATCAGCCTTCCTGTAGCGCCTAAAGCAATTAAATCAATAATTTTGTTTTCAATTTTTTCTTGTATATTATCTGACATTTTAAAATAAAATAAATATTATCGCGATTTATGCGATACTATAATTTAAAATTATAAATTAAAAAATTTACACCTTATATACTTGATATCCTTCTCTGACTTTTTCTTTTACCTTTAATCCCACAGAATCTCCCTTTTTAGCAGTTTTTACTTCTTTGTGGTCAACCTGCATAGAATCAACTTCTTGCTCAAAATCTGTATCTTCTCCGCCTGTAATTCTAATATTGTCGCCCTCTTTTAAAACGCCTGCGAGATCAATAACTGCCACGCCTATATTAGAAAAATAGTGAGTAATTTTGCCGATTGCCTGCCTGCCGGCAGGCAGGGCTTTTTCTTCTTTTGGCATGCTTAAATATATTTTTATATTTTACTTTTTTGCGACCTTTATATTAATACTAATTTAAAATACTGGTCTTTTCAACTAAAAAACCATCCTGAATTTATCGAAGGATGCATTTTGCACTTGACCGGAATGAAATAAAGGAACGTGGATATAATTTGGGATTTTCTTATTATTATTT
>CAZKUM010000005.1:25876-33196 GCA_964555955.1 uncultured Candidatus Saccharibacteria bacterium
ATCCTGAATTTATCGAAGGACGGTTTTTTAATGAGGGGGCATATAATTCTCAATGCTCTCGGCCTGTTGTTTAAACTAGATTCGGACAATATGAAGCTAGGCATATGCATAAACCTCCTTCATTAAGAACTATTCTGTCCTTGAGAATAAATCTCTCAACCCCCTCAATTTGAATTTTAGACGTAAAACAAATAATGTCAATATCTTATATTTATTATTTATTAGATCTTGAAAATCTTGTGAATCCAGAACAAGGCACAATTTCAATTCCTTGTTTTTCTAATTCGTCCATTAATAAGTTTACACCTAAAGAATCTGAAGAAATATGGCCAGCTATTACAATATTAATATGGGCGTTTTCTGCTTCTTTTTTATGCTCTTCTGAAATATGCATTCCAACAACAGTTCCAATGCCAGCTTGGGCCATTTTTTCATAAAGTTTTGGAGAGCCTTCTGTTCCTCCTGTAATTTCAGACAAAGCAATTTTCCCACAATGATTTTCTGGAGAGCCTACAAAAATTTTAGGACCAACTCCAATTTTCATAGCCTCTTTATATTCTGGTATTTCTTTTAATATATTTATTAAATCAGAAACTCTGTCTATTTTTTTACCTTCAATTAAACCGCGCAAAAATTTTGCCGCTGAATTGTCGGCTGGAGTGTGCGAATTCATTAAATTTACTTTCATAAGTTTTGCCGCGTCAACTGTTCTTTGATGGTTTGAGGCGTTAACACCACGGGCTACCTCTGAAATTCTTTCTTTCATCAGCCCCTCTGAAATATTAATTGGAACTCCGTAATAACTTAAAACATCGCACTGCAAACTCATAACATCTGCCAATTGCGCCAAACCCTTGCCTATTGGATGGTGGGCAATGACCAAATCAATGTCTCCCAGCTCTTTTGCTATTAAAATTTCCGCAGGCGAAATATCAATTCCAACCAAAACTTTTTTTATTTCTTTGTCGTCTGAAATATTCCACACCCCGGAATCCAGATACGGGTTTGTCAAACTCTCTTGATCAAACTCTTCCTTTTTTTCCCAGCCCGAGGCTGGTCCGCCTTGGGCGGAAAATTTTTGTTTTTTGTTATCCAAAAAACTCTGCACTCCATCTATGCCGCGAAAATCGGCTTCCATTCCTAGCTTTATAAATAAATTTTGAATATCAACAATTTTCATCTTATTTTACTTTGCCTTTTTTTTCGCTTTTTTCTTGCCCGCCGAAGCTTTAGCGAAGGCGGGTGTTTTTTTGTTTTCCTCTGTTTTTGCCTCGCCGGCAGGTGTAGCTTTAGAGCTACGGCCGAGGGATGCTTCTGGCGCCGCGGTTCCTGCAACTTTTTTATATAATTCAGCTATTTCAGCCTCTTGTTTTTTAACATCAAAAAACTGGCGCCTTATCTGCGCCTTTTGAGTGCGAATAAATTTTTTAACAGATTTTGAATTTTTTTCCATAGCAATAAAAAAGACCTCTTATTATGTGTCTTTTATACTTTAACATATAATTGTTAATTCTGCAATGCGTCTTTTGCTATTTGGCGGTCGTCCCAAGGGATTTTTTTGTTATTTTCAACACACATCCAGGGCTCTGAACCTTTGCCAGTAATTATAACAACATCACCCGGTTTTGCCGATTTTATAGCAGTTTTAATAGCTTCTTTGCGGTCTAATATTTTTTTAACGTTCTGGCCGGCGGTTTCTGCCACCTGATTTATAATTTCCATTGGATTTTCGTCGTATGGATCTTCATTTGTAATAATAATTTCTTTGCAATATTTTTTTGCAATTTCCCCTAAAACAGGCCTTTTCCATTTATCTCTGCCACCGCCGCAACTTCCTAAAACGCAAACGAGCTTGCTCGCTCCAAGCGAAGCCGAAGGGTTTAAGCTCTTATAAACACTTTCAAGTTGCTCTGGGGTGTGGGCATAATCAACAATAACTTCAAATGGCTCTTTTGCAACCACTTCCATTCTGCCTGCAATTTTTTTAACTTTTTCTAAGGCTCTTTTGCAAACGCTAAAATCAATGCCGTATGCCTTTGCCACAGAAATTGCAGCTAAAGCGTTTAAAATATTAAAATCTCCTATTAAATTTAATTTTAAATTAATACCTTCTGCGTCTTTAATTGAAAACCCAATTTTTTTCTTTGCTGGAATATTCCAAAAATATTTTGAGTTTGCGTCATCGGTATTTATTACGTGAATATTTTTTACTGCCTTAAATAATTTTAACTTTGCATTTTTATAATTTTCAAAACCGCCATGGCTCTCAATATGTTCTGGCGACAAATTTGTAAAAACAGCTGCGTCAAAGTTTATAAATTTATGGCGGTATTGTTCAATGCCTTGCGAAGTAACTTCTAAAACAACAAACTTACACCCTGCTTTTTTTGCCTGCCATAAAAATTTCTGAATGACAAAACGGCCCGGCATTGTCATTTTATATTTATTTTCCCATTCACTTTTTCCAATTTTAAATCTAATTGTTGAAATTGAGGCTACTTTATTACCGGACCTGCCCTGAGCTGTGTCGAAGGGTTCTTCTAAAATTTTAGTTATAAAATCAGAAGTAGTGGATTTACCACTTGTGCCAGTAATCCCTATAATCGTTAGCTTATTTGGATGGAAAACCCTGCCTGCCGGCAGGCAGGCAAAAATCACAGCTCCAAAAAAAGCTGTACTGTAATGATAAAAGCCTAACAAATTTCTGCCCAATATTTTTTTAACTGCTTCTTTTATTCTCATATTTATCTTAATTTAACACAAAACCCGCATAAAAAAAAGCCGGATCTCGCGAACCGGCATTTCTGTTAAGATACACCACAGAAATCAGAAAGGACAGCGTGAAAAACGAAGGGGCCCACCACACACAGGGCATGGATCTTTACAGTCTGGGTCTGGCGGCCAATCTGGCGGCATTTCTTCTGGCTTACCGCCATTTTTACGCCATTCAGCGCGGCAACGATCACACCTATTTCTGGCAAGCCCTGAGTCTTCAACCTTTGCCCATTTCTGCGCGGCAAGCGCGCGAATCTCTTCTAAGCTTAAAACGATAGAACCAGAAGTGTTGCTGCTCATAAACTTTCCTCATATTTTCAACGAGCCACAAAAAGAGTTTTAGGGATCCATTTCCCAAAAAAAGAAAAACCTCTTTTTGAGAAGAGGCGCTTTATTTTTAACTTGTAAAAAACGCTCCTTCTCTAAGAGAGGTTAATAATAAGGTTAATAATAATTAAATTTCTTCTATTCATAATTATTTTTAATATAATCCTATTAAATTGATTTGTCAAACTATTGTGGTTTGAGAGAAATAAAAAAAGCGAAGTGGTTAGCCTCGCTCTATAGTCATCAAACATATCGGTATATGTCTTGTTTGACTATCCAAATCTCCTCTTGCGGAGATTGAAACGTTTCATAGTATCCTAAAATTCTGGTTTTCAAAAGAGCAATGTTTTCATCAGTTTTCCATTCCTCCGCATAAGCTAGAAAATCAATGAGAAACAATACGGTTTTTTCAATCATTAAATTCTTTATTACCTTTTCGCATGTGTCCCACCAATAACCGATGAAAACTGTTTCTCCTGAAAGCCATTGTGGAAATCCGGGATACGAACTATGGGTAAAGCCGGTTACTGGCAACTCCCTCTCGTTCTCATCCAAAAAATTTTGGGCTTTTAGATAACTCCTTACACGGTCAATTGCGCGAAGATGTTCCTTTGTATTGGCGACTAGGAAAAAAGTTACCCGCACGTGCCTTTCAAGCCGTGCGGGTTTTGATGTTTCCTTAACTTCAGAGACCGCTGGCTTTTTAGGTTTCCTGCGTTTTGACATATACCCCCTCCTTCGTAGCGGTAAAAGATACATTCTCTATAAAAAATGTAACTTTTATTTTCATGTGAAACATGAGCTGAGCTACCAAAACTTTTCTCTCTTTCCCGATATCTATCTGTTCTGGCGTTAAGTCATCTGTTGCAGTAGGTTTGAAAACCCTAAAAGATATGTCCTTCTGCTTCTTCTTTAGAAGTTTAATCCCCTTTGATGTCATAATCAGTGAAAGCGGAGCAGGTGATTCTTCATAGGGAACATTTTGGAATTCTTCATCTTCCCTAAACAAATCACGAGCCTTGTCTTCTTCCTCCGATGATAAAAAAAGAACTAACCGCAAATCTTCCCTCTTAATCTTAGGTGTCGCCGTTGCGTTACTCATCGTTTTTCTCCCCATGTGTGTTGAGTTGTTAATGTACCCACATCCTAAAGAGGATGACCTTCGGAAACTTATCCAAAAGCAACTTGATTATACTAAAAGAAGTCTAAATGTCAAACTATTTTCTTTGTTTTTCTATAAAAACAAACTTGCCGTCGGAAATAGTGTGCTGAATAATTATTCCTATGCCAAAGGCCAAGTAAAACATATCAACAGATCTTTCATTAAGCAAAAATAAAACAAGGCTTATTATTATAGAAGCTAACCCATATGTGCTGTGGTGTATATGATAGCCCCAAAAAAGCTTATGGTGTTCATAATATTTTTTATGTAATTTTTTATTGTTCTTTAACACCAACTCAAACAGCCATGTTAAAATTATGCCCAACAACAATCCTATTAATAATAAATAAATTTCTGTCATTTTGTAATTTTTATTTTCCTAAATTTTTAAGCGCTAGTTTTATTCTTTCTTCAGAATTTTTGATGGCAGATGGCACGCGAGACAGGGCATCTTTTGCTGCGCTTTTTGAAAAGCCAAGCTGGGTTAAAGCAGCTTCTGCTTCGTCTGCTGAATCTTTTTTATTTCCCAGCATTTTTATTTTTCCAGTTAATTCTAAAATTATTGTCATTGCCTTTTTTGAACCAATTCCCGGGATTCCTTCAAAAATCTTTTCGTCCTGCTGTAAAATTCTGTCTTTAATTTTTTCTAACGAACCTAATGCCGAAATATCTAAAGCTGATTTTGGCCCGACTCCTCTAATATCCATTAAGGCTTCAAAAAAATCGAGCTCGTCGTAAGTTGAAAATCCATAAAGATCTAGAGCTTCTTCTTTTACATTTTGAAAACAAAATAACTTGATACTCTCGCCAACTTCTGGTAGTTTTAATAAGGTTTGGCGGGACAAAAAAACTTTATAGCCAATACCAGCCACTTCAACTATAATAAATTTATCCCTCTTTAAAATAATTTTTCCATTTAAATAACTAATCATTTTTTGTTTATATATTTTCGTATTAATATATTGTATATGCAATTTCAGCTAAAATCAAAATTTAAACCCACAGGAGACCAACCACGCGCGATTGCCCAACTTACAAAAAATTTAAAATCTGGCGTAAAAGACCAAGTGCTTTTAGGTGTGACCGGTTCTGGAAAAACTTTTACACTTGCTAATGTTATACAAAAAATACAAAAACCAACTTTAGTTATTTCTCCAAACAAAACCTTAGCTGCCCAGCTTTACCAGGAATTTAAAGAATTTTTCCCAAACAATGCCGTGCATTACTTTGTTTCTTATTACGATTATTACCAGCCCGAGGCCTATATTCCGCAATCAGACACATATATAGAAAAGGATGCAAAAATAAATGAAGAAATTGACAGGCTAAGGCATTCGGCTGTTCAGGATGTTTTAACAAGAAAAGATGTAATTGTAGTGGCTTCTGTTTCGTGCATTTATAATATTGGTTCTCCTGAAAATTACCAAAATGTTTCTTTGGATATAAAACCCGGGCAAAAAATAAAACGCAGGGATTTTATTTTACACCTAACAACTCTGCAGTATAAAAGAAACGATATTCCCGCCAGCAACGCTTCGCGTAGTAATGCGGGCTGGGATTTTAAGCCCGGGACATTTAGGGTGAGAGGCGAACTAATAGAAATTTATTTGGTAACCGGAGAAAAAATATTAAGAATAGAATTTTTAGGCGATAAAATAGAAAAAATATCTTTTGCAAAACCATCTTTAAATTTAAACTACAAGTTACAAGTTACAAGCTATAAACTTTTCCCAGCAACTTTTTGGGTAGCGCCAAAAAACAGAATTAATATAGCCATAGAAAATATAAAATTAGAACTGCAAGAACAATTAAAAAAATTAAACAAACCTGCCCGCGCAGGCGGGGGAAAAAAATTATTAGAAGCCGAGAGATTAGAACAAAGAACAAATTATGATTTAGAAATGCTGCAGGAGGTTGGCTTTTGCCATGGAATAGAAAACTATTCAAGGCATTTAGAATTTAGAAAGCCAGGCGAGGCTCCATTTTCTTTAGTTGATTATTTTAATTATTTTAACCCTTCGACAAGCTCAGGGCAGGGCACTGGGTCATTAATATTTATTGATGAATCGCACATTTCGGTTTCCCAAATAAGAGCAATGTCAGTGCAAGATAAAATAAGAAAAGAAACTTTAATTGATTTTGGATTTCGTTTGCCCTCGGCTGTTGATAACAGGCCTTTAACTTTTGCAGAATTTGAAAAAAGGCAGAAGCAAACAATTTATGTTTCGGCAACTCCGGCAGATTTTGAAAAAAATAAGTCGGGTAAAAATATTATTGAACAGATAATAAGGCCAACAGGATTATTAGAGCCATTAATTGAAATTAAAAAAACTGAAAACCAAATTAAAGATTTAATAGAAGAAATTAAAAAAGAAACTAAAAAAAAGCACCGCGTGCTTGTTGTAACCTTAACAAAAAGATTGGCAGAAGAAATTTCTGATTATTTAATTGAAAGAAAAATAAAAACCCAGTATCTGCATTCTGAAATAAAAACAATGGAAAGACCAAAAATTTTGAAAGATTTGCGGGAAGGAAAATATGATGTTTTAGTTGGCATTAACCTTTTAAGAGAGGGGATTGACCTGCCCGAAGTTTCATTGGTTGCAATTTTAGATGCCGACAAAGAAGGATTTTTAAGAAATAAAACAACTTTAATACAAACTATGGGAAGAGCCGCCCGCCACCTTCAAGGGCGTGTTATTTTATATGCAGACAAAACAACTTTTTCTATGCAAGCAGCCATTGACGAAATAAACAGAAGAAGAAAAATTCAAGAAGCTTATAACAAAAAAAATAAAATAGCTCCAAAAGCAATAATAAAAGATATAAGAGATTGGGGGTTTTCAAAAAACCCTTCGGCAAGCTCAGGGCAGGAAAGTATTGCTTCAGAATTTTTCGCAGTGCACGACAAAAAACTTTTGGAAAAAGAAATGAAAATTGCGGCAAAAAACTTAGATTTTGAAAGAGCGGCAAAAATTAGAGACCTAATTAATAATCCACCGTGTTTTAACCACAGACTTTTGGCGGTTTAATTAATTTAATATTTTCAGCATTTC
>CAZKUM010000006.1:0-7438 GCA_964555955.1 uncultured Candidatus Saccharibacteria bacterium
ATTACAACAACAGGCTTGTAAAAGCAACAACTCCAACCTCTGTTATAACCTATGCCTACGACGCATTAGGCCAAAGAATTAAGGTTGCCACCCTTCCTACGTCAGGACAAGCTACAACCATAATTTACCCCACCCAGTTTTATAATATTTCAACAAGCTCAGCACCTTCGGCAAAAACTACAAAACATATCTTTGCAAACAATTTAGATATTGCTACAATAGAGGGGACAGGAGCTGACGCAAAAGTTTATTACAA
The DNA here is from genome assembly GCA_964555955.1 of uncultured Candidatus Saccharibacteria bacterium. Classification (GTDB taxonomy): domain Bacteria; phylum Patescibacteriota; class Minisyncoccia; order Minisyncoccales; family Staskawiczbacteraceae; genus JBBTQL01. Next base: position 257 of record CAZKUM010000006.1, read on the forward strand.
TCACTCTGATTTGCTGCAAAGCTCCAGCGTAATGACAGACAGCGCAGGCGCAATTGCTGAAACAATGGACTATTATCCATTCGGAGAAATGCGCATAAACAATAAGGCCCAAAACAGCTCTTTCACAGAACAGAGGAAATTCATCGGCCAGGAGTATGACACAGCCACAGGCCTAAACTACCTCAACGCAAGATACTATAACGCAAGCATTGGCCGTTTCACCACCCAAGACCCTGTATCCCTTGCAATCGGCGATGTAGAACAAATAAAACAAATTATAGGACAACCGCAAAATGTTTTACTTTCAGATCCGCAACAGTTGAATTCATATAGTTATGCTAGGAATAATCCACTGATTTATACGGACTCAGGAGGAAAAAAAGCGGAATTAGTAGTTGTACCGATAACGGGAATTCCTGGTGCTCACACATTTTTACGTATTACTGCTGAGCCAGGAGTAGATCTTAGTCAATATGGATCTGGACCCAATTATACTATTGGAGGCTATATGTCTGAATGGTGGGGAGGCAATTTGATAGCCAAGATTAATGAATCAGGAAATCTTAATACTCCCGAATCAAGTTATTTGGCTTCGTATCCTCTTGCTCCGCCAGAAGGCATAAGTGTTGCGCAATATGACCAAAAACTTCTTGAAGCTGGAGCTAACCTTGCTAAAAGCGATTTAGGTAAATATGTATTTACTGGTCAGCCTATTAGTAGTCACGCTAATTCTGGAAATACCTCTGCTCAAGTTATTATTGATGCAGGAGGAACTATTCCTGCGATGAAAAACGTGTATTATGGTAATAATAGTTTTTTAGGTTTACGACCCGTATATTTTCCTCTTGGTACAGGAAATCCCATAGGAACTCAATCATATACCCAGCAGGTTCAATCAGCTGCAAACAGTAAAATACAATCAGTATTAAATAGTATTGCTTCAACGCTTTCTCAACTCACTCAAGTGCTTGCTAAAGCAAATGGTAATTAAAAAAACATGAACATAATAACCAAAACAATAATTAAATCATTCATAATAAGCTCTATAGTGTTTTATCTAACATATCTTGTAATAACAGGCTTGACTTTAATTGGGGGTGTTGCTCTTTATGGAAGTACTAATTTAAGTTTTAATCTTTTTTCATCAGCTGCAATTTTTGCTCCGATATTTATAATTCCTTGGGCGCTTGCCTATGGAATTTTGCATACAATAATTTTATATATGCTTTCCATGATAGACAAACGATTTTTTAATAATCTGTTTATAATTGGCTCTGCATTATATATTTCTATTGCAATAATTTTAACTTTTAACGGCATATTGCAGAGTAATTTGTTTTATCAATTATCTTATGTTTTAATTCCGATAGCAATTACTATTGTGATTATGAAAAAAATAAAGTAAAGTATTATGCTTATTTAATGTTAAATTATTTGAAGATTTAATGAATATAAACGAATCACAATTAAAGATTTGGACTAATTCTCCCAGTAGCACTAAGCCTCAATTTACCCACCAACAAATTCATAAAGCCATTAAGCAATCAGAGAGCCTAAAAGGTAAGAATATAGATGTTTATTTACAGGGGTCATACGCTAATAGTACTAACATAAAGCTGGATAGTGATGTTGATGTGATTGTTCAACTTAATTCAGTTTGGAACAGGGATATTTCAAAATTACCGGCGGACCAACAAGAAGCATATTTATCATCAGTATTTAAGGCGTCATATGGTTTTAGCGAATTTAGAAATGATGTTATAACGGCTCTTTCAAAATATTTTGGGACATCATATGTTGTTTTGGGAAATAAAAGCATAAAACTAATGGGTAATGATTATCGCGTGGATGCCGATATTATTCCATGCTTGGAGTATCGAAAATATAATTACTTTTATTCTTCTAATAATCAATCTTATAATCAAGGCATCAAATTTTGCAGTCAAAATGATGGCAAGGAAATTATAAATTATCCGAAATTACACATTAAAAACGGTGAAGATAAAAATACTGAGCATAGAACAAATCAGACATATAAGCATCTTGTTAGGATTTTTAAGAATGTAAAACGTCAATTAGTTGAAAAATATAATTTTGATTCTAAAATTGCTCCGTCATATTTTATTGAATGCGCAATTTATAATGTTCCTGATTTGAATTTTGATACTAATTATAAAACAGCTACGGAAAAAGTTTCAAAATTTATTTTACATGAATGTACGCCTCAAGAAATGACAACCGTAAGTCACCAGCATTTACTTTTTGGACAAGAATCTTGGCAATGGAACGAAACCGATGCCGCGACTTTTTTTAATGCCGTTGATTTACTTTAATATGTTTTTACTTTATGGGCGTAAATTTATCTAAAACTTCTCATATAGTTTTTTTCGCAGCCATAATGCCCGCGGGGAGTTTCCTAATATCCTGGATTTTTTATCAAATCGTACCCAATCCTCCGTTTTGGCTTGAAACAATTACTCCTCTATACACATACATTATTTTATATACTTTTTTTGAAAATTATGCTTGGGATTGGAGAATATTTAAACTATTTAAGATAGTGAACTGCCCAAATCTTAGAGGGCGTTGGGAAGGGAAGCAAAGATCAAGTCATAAAGAAAATGGAGCAAACATTGAAAGCGAAGTGTGCTTAGAAGTAAAACAAACTTTTTCAAATATTGTGGTAAGGGCATATTACCATAAATCAGAATCGGAGAGCGTAGTAGCTAATTTTTCCAATCTTAATGGAGAAAATTATCTTTTTTATACTTATGATAACGATCCAAACTCATTCAAATCTGGAACGATGAAAAGGCACAGAGGAACAACCAAATTAAAATATTTACCGGAAGGAAATGAATTAATGGGGCATTATTTCAATAGTATCGGTAATCAAGGAGATATGAATCTCAAATGGCAAACAAAGAAATTGTCATGTAAATTTAAAAATTAAAAAAGGAGATAAAGGGGTCAAGTATCTTTTATTCGTTAAAGTGAGAAGTAAATAAAGTTATCGCAATTTAACGAATTAGATTAGCTCAGGCGTGTCTGAGCTGTTTTTTTGAGCTGTTTTCTGGTTGTCTTTTTATTATCTGTCTAAAATTTATCGAAAATGGTATTATAAGGAAATATTTTAAGGTTTTATTATGTATTGGATTTTAAAAACACTTTTTGGGTGGATAGTAAAATTAGTTTGGATAGAAAGGGTAGAGGGGTTAGAGAATATCCCCCAAAAAGGAGCTTTTATTATTGCAGCTAATCATTCAAGTTATTTTGATTTTATTTTTCTTGTTACTGTTTATTTATAATACTGAATAATAGAAAAATTTGCCTAAGTACGTTTTTTTTGCTAAATTGAATAAAATTATAAAAATTTTTAACATGACAAGAGGTATTGACAAAAAACAAAAAATAGATAATAATTGTACCATCAGAAATGATGGTCCTTTGACAACCAACGAACTCCAATTTACCAATAAGGAGACTACCGTGAAGACTATCTGTAAGAGAAGCGAGGACTATTCGCAGTGGTACCAAGACGTTATCGCAAGTGCTGATTTGGCCGAACATTCGGTCGTCCGCGGTTGCATGGTGATCAAGCCTTATGGCTACGCCATTTGGGAACGAATTGTCGCCGTCATAGACTCAATGCTCAAGAGCAAAGGAGTCAGGAACGCTTATTTTCCCATTTTTATTCCCCAGAGTTTCCTGGAGAGGGAAAAAAAGCACGTGAAGGGATTTTCCCCTGAGTTGGCTGTGGTGACGCACGGCGGAGGCAAGAAGCTCGAAGAGCCCTTAGTTGTCCGTCCGACATCTGAAACGATCATTTACGAATCGTTTTCCAGGTGGATTCAGTCCTATCGCGATCTGCCCTTCGTAATCAATCAATGGGCGAACGTCGTGAGATGGGAAATGCGTCCCAGGTTGTTTTTGAGGACAAGCGAATTTTTGTGGCAGGAAGGCCACACCGCACACGCCTCCCTTGAGGAGGCCGAAGAATACGCACTGATGATCCTCAACGAGGTGTACGCGAAATTCGCCGAAGAATATCTGGCGATGCCCGTATACACGGGGCAAAAGTCAGAAGGCGAGAAGTTCGCCGGAGCTTTACGAACCTTCTGCATCGAAGCTTTGATGCAGGACGGAAAATCTCTGCAGGCTGGTACTTCCCATAATTTGTCTGACAACTTTTCCAAGTCCTTCAATGTTACTTTTCTCGACAAAGACGGACAAAGGAAAAACGTTTTTCAGACGAGTTGGGGCGTTAGCACAAGACTGATAGGCGGGCTGATCATGACTCATAGCGACGACAAGGGGTTGGTTTTACCGCCCAAGGTCGCTCCTGTGCAGGTTGTGATCGTTCCTATTGCCAAGTCAGGCGACGAGGCGATTATTTTGAAGGCTCAATCGATTGCCAAGCAATTAGTTGGATTTTCGGTAGAAGTCGACTCGCGGGAAGTCATGAGGCCTGGAGAGAAGTTTTATGAGTGGGAAAAGAAGGGTGTGCCTGTCAGAATCGAAATCGGTCCCAAGGACTTGGAGAAGGGCAGCGTAATCCTTGTGCGCCGCGATAACGGCGTCAAAGAATCGTGCCCGATCGATCAGGTTTCAAAACGGATTGCCGAGATTTTGCAGGACATTCAGTCAAGCATCTTCGCGTCCGCGCTGAAACGTCGGGATGAAAGCAATAAGACTGCTGATTCCTGGCAGGAATTTGAGGAAGCTCTCAAACAGGGAGGATATGTATTCTCCTATTTTTGCGGAGAAGAGAGCTGTGAGGATGGGATCAAGGCTAAGACAAAAGCAGTGAGCCGATTTTTGCCGCTGAATGCAAAAGAGGAAGAAGGAGATCACTATTGCATTCATTGTGGCAAGAAGACTCTTCACAAGAAACGCTGGGCATTTGCTTTGGCCTATTAGGATAGAAAGGAGGTTAACGTGTTTGAATCAGTAAGACTTGAGCTCACTGGTCGATGCGACATGAAGTGTCTTTATTGCCACGCAGGCGAGAAGAATACGGCTTGCTACAACCGCGACGAGTTACCGCACAGCAGGTGGCTTGAAATCGTGGCCGAGTGTAAGCGCTTGGGAGTGAAGAACTTCATTCTCACGGGCGGGGAGCCATTCCTTTACAGGCAATGGCCGGAGGTAGTTTCGGCGTGTGGCGAAGATGCCCGTGTGGTCTTTTCCACTAACGGCAAGCATTTTACCGACGCCAACTTCGCAATTCTTGAGGGACTTCCTCAGGTTAAGGAGTTCCGGACCAGCATTGACGGGCTGACCACCAATGATATCATAAGAGATGGGAGCAGTTATTTGGAGTCCTTAGAAAACATCAGGAAGCTGAAGCGGAAATTTCCGGACAGGAAAGTGATGGTTCAGACGGTGGTCTATCAGCAAAACCTGGCCGAGATTCCCGCCCTCTACCATGCTCTTAAGGATATAGGCATCTACTGCTGGCGTTTGAGCCAGCTTTGGAAGACGGTAAGGACCGAAAGGAATCGGAACATCCTCGACTTCTCTGATTACGAAAAAATGTTTGACTTCTTTGCTGAAGTGATCAAAACGCATCAGCAAGATGGCAAGCCTTTTTTTCTCAGAATCGACAACGTCTACTACTCATGGATTGAGAAAGAGGATTACGCTCCGATGGATTTGTGCGGGCATCCTTGCTCGTACAACTTCAACTTTCTGTGCATCAATGCGAACGGAGATCTGATCTTCTGTCCGGCCCTGAACGTGCCTTATGCCTCGGTCAAAAGTCGAAGCATTGAGGATTCCGTGAATGGGTCTGACTGGTTGCGGGGTTACAAAGCTATGACAGTCCAATCGTTGGGCTGCGGAAGTTGCCGTTACATCAGAATCTGCGGGGGCGGATGCAGAGCAGATGCTCTGCGCTGGCTTGGGAAGATCCCGATGATAGATCCCAACTCTTGTTGCATGATGCCACGGATCGAAGCGAAGATCCTTCCCTTATTAGGCGATGGAGAGCGGAGAGCATTCGAAGCTCTTATCGACCATGACGGATATTTTCCTCAGATTCGAGGAGAGAACATAGAACAGGCAGTTTGTTCTTTCTCAAAGAAAGGAGGGTAGCACTATGGTGCTCAAGAACAAGCAGCCCAGCTAGTCATCCATCGTGATGATAGCAGGCCTGCGGGGCCAAGCAAGACACAATGTTTTGCTTGGCCCTTTTTATGTAAAAAATAGAAAAAGTGATATAATGAGAAAATGTTTAACCAAAACTTTTGGAAGAAATATTTTAAGTTTTATTAAGTTTTATTATGTATTGGATTTTAAAAATACTTTTTGGGTGGTTAGTTAGATTAATATGGGTAGAAAAAGTAGAAGGATTAGAAAATATACCTCATAAAGGAGCATTTATAGTTGCGGCTAATCATTCAAGCTATTTTGATTTTATTTCTCTTGTTGCTATTTTGCCAAGAAGAATCTATTTTTTGGCAGCCGAAAAATTTTATAAAAGTAAATTTTGGTATCCATTTGTTGCGGGTACAGGACAGATTAAGGTTGATAGAGAAAATTCTGATAAAAAAGAAGTTTATCAAAAAGTTTTTTCAGTTTTAAATAAAGGCGACGTTTTAGGCATTTTTCCTGAGGGCACCAGATCTCCAAATGGAAAAATAGGAAAAACCTTTACTGGTGTTGCTAAATTCGCATTAGAGGCTAAAGTGCCGGTTGTTCCGGTTGGAATAATTGGGGCTTATGAAGTGATGTCTCGTCACGATAAACGGCCAAAATTTAAAAAAAATATTGAGATTAAAATAGGAGAACCTATCTATTTTGAGGAGTATTATGAGAGGGGAGATGGCGACTTAATCCTGCGCGAAATAACTGACAAGATAATGAATAAAATAAAAATACTTTCGAATCTATAAAATATGAAAGAATTAGTTATTCTAGATTTAGATGGGGTAATAATAAACGGACAAAGCCAACAAATTTTTTTGAATTATTGCTGAAAAATCCATATTAACCAAATTCAATTAACTTATTAATAGTTCTAAAAGAATTAGTAGAAAATATGTTTTTTATATTTATAAATATATTGGAATCCTTTTGTGGATAATAACTGGGCCAAAGTATCCTATGGACAATAAGTAAAGCAAATTAGAATGTTTTTATTATTGCTCTTTTATTAATTATTATTTGGTTTGGGGCAAC
>CAZKUM010000006.1:7448-28960 GCA_964555955.1 uncultured Candidatus Saccharibacteria bacterium
TGAATTATTTATTCAAGAAAAAAATGTTTGGTTTATTTTTTTATTTTAGATTATATTTTTGGTTTATTTTTTATAGATTGGGATTTATTAAAAATCCAAGAAAGATGATGGATTTTGCCTTTTCTTTTTTGGTAGGCATAAAAGAGGAAGAATTTATAAAAATAGCGGAAATTTTTTTTGAAGAAAAACTTAAGAATTTTATTTTTTTGGAAATAATTGATATAATAAAAGAACACAGGGGAAAAGATAGGGAATTATTAATAATTTCAAATTCTGAGGAAATTTTTGTTAAACCAATAGCTGATTTTTTGGGAATTGAAAATTATATAGGCACACGGCTTGAAGTAATTGAAGGGAAGTTTACAGGTAAGATTTTAGGAGATATTGTTTACGGACAAAACAAAGTAAATTTGGCAAAAGAATTTACTAAAAAGAATAATTTAAATTTAAGCAACAGTTTTGCATATACGGACCATATTTCAGATTTAAGCTTGCTGTTAATGGTTCAAAATCCCTATGCAATAAACCCCGACAAGTTTCTTTTCGGCGAAGCTAAAAAGAGAAGTTGGCCAATTTTAATATTTAAAAAATAAAATGATAACTTTGACTCTTTTTCAGGTTTCTACTTTAATAACTGCTTTGGTCAGTTTGCTTTTGGGTATATTTGTTTATTCAAGCGGTGAAAAAACAAAATTAAATTTTTCGTGGTTATTAACATCTATTTTTATTAGCCTTTGGAGTATTGGATTATTTGGAGTTGTTTTTTCTACTAACGCAGACGCAGCATGGTTTTGGCAATATGTTTTAGATATCAGCGGTATATGCGTTCCAGTTTTATTTTTTAATTTTATATTATATTTAATAAAAAAAGACAAAGAATTATTTATATTACAGATAACTTCATTTATTGCAGGCACAGCGTTAATAATATTAAATTTTACAAACCTTTTTAAAACTGGAGTTTCTCCAAAATTTGGTATTAATTTTTGGGTTGATCCAGGAAAATTATATTTTTTGTTTCCTTTATACTTTACTCTTTTTGTGATTATTCCAATTTATATAGTTATAAAAGAATATCGTATTTCCACAGATAAAAACCAAAAAGTACAATTGATGTATGTTTTAATGGCTCAAATTTTTGGATTTGGCGGCGGTTTTACAGACTTTTTTCCTCAGTTATTTAATGTTTATCCTTTTGGTAACTATTTTGTCATTTTATATGTTATCTTTATAAGCTATGCAGCGCTTAAGCACCATTTATTTGATGTAAAAGTAATAGCAACAGAATTATTTACTTTTGCTCTTGGGATTATTTTATTTATAAAAATATTTTCTTCAATTGACTATCAAGATTTATTATTTAATGTGGGTATTTTTCTTTCGGTGGTATTGTTCGGAATGCTTCTTATTCGTGGTGTTTTGAAAGAGGTTAAACAAAGAGAGGAAATGGAGCTGATGGCGGGGGAGGTGAAAAAAGCGTATGAGGTGGAGAAGAGGGCAAAAGAGGAGTTGGAGGCGTTGGGGAATGTGAAAAATCAGTTTTTAATGACAATTCAGCATCATTTAAGAACTCCGTTAACTTCTATGCGCGGGTATGCTGATTTGTTGTTAAACGGATCTTACGGCAAGGTGCCAAAAAAAATTGAAGAGGTTGTAAAAAAATTTGAAGTATCAACAACCAGTTTAATTAAAATGGTGAATGATTTTTTAGATATTACGCAGTTTCAGTTGGGCAAAGAAGTGATTTCTTTAAAAGACGGCGTTAATTTAGCTCCAATTTTAGACGAAATTATTAAAGATATGGAGCTTGAGGCAAAGAAAAAAGGGATTTATTTAAAATACGACAAATCAAAAGGAGATTGCATAATTAAAGCCGACGAGTCAAAACTCAAAGCGGCTTTGGTTAATATTTTTGATAATTCTGTTAAATATACAAAAGAGGGCGGAGTAGAAATAAAATTAAAAACCGACCCTTCGACGGGCTCAGGGCAAGGCGAAAAAATAAAAATTGAAATTAAAGACACGGGAATGGGAATTGCCAAAGAAAGGTTGCCAAAACTTTTTGACAGCACATTTGAAAGAACCGAAGAAGCCAAAAAAACTTTTGTTACTGGGCGGGGAATTGGGCTTTACCTGTCAAGCCAGATTATTAAGGCCCACAACGGCAAGATCTGGGCAGAATCTGAAGGAGAGGGAAAAGGTTCAACCTTTTTTATTGAACTCCCAGTTGCCGGGTAATTTTTTCATTTTTGTTTAGACGGTTATTTTTATTATGCAACAGATAATTAAAAAATATGTTTTTGTATAAAACTATTGACATATTTAATAAAATTTGTAAACTATAAGTAGCACGTTGAACAATAATTATGTAAACTTGGCAAGAGGGGAACAATATGAAATGCATATTCTGTCAAATTGTTTGTGGTGAATTACCTTGTTATAGAATATGGGAGGACGAAAAACATCTTGCTTTTCTTTCTACTCACCCGAACACTGAAGGGGTTTCGGTAGTCATCACAAAAAAGCATTATGCCTCTTATGCTTTTGATTTACCAGAAAAGGTACTCACAGGATTAGTGATCGCAACTAGGCATGTTGCTAAATTATTGGATGCAAAATTAGAAGACGTTGGGCGTACTGGTATGGTGTTTGAGGGTTTTGGGGTAGATCATGTCCACGCAAAACTTTTTCCAATGCACGGAACAAAAATGGCAACATGGAAGCAGATAAATCCTATTATAGATAGATATTTCGAGAAGTATGAGGGATTTATTTCTTCTCACGATTATGGGCAAGCCGATGATGCACAATTGGCAAGGCTTGCCAGAAAGATAAGAGGGTAGAGTATTACACTTTTGCGAGTTTTTTTCGTAGAAATAACCTGACATCATTAGTCAGGTTTTTATTTTGTTAAATATTTTATGAATTTCAATTTTAACAAGTGATGTTGACAAAAATATCATAAAAATGTAGTATATACTATTCTAATACCCTCGTGGGTATACAGAATGAAGGTTCTTATTTGTTTAGGAACCAAACCTGTACCTTGTAATTTTGGAGACCGTACGATGAAAAGTATTTACGTCAAAGACTTGCTACGTGGTAGCAAGCGTGAAGGATCGTCCGTCACCCTGCTTTGCTGGGTGAAGGCACGGAGGGACCTAGGACAGATTGTGTTCTTGGATCTCTGCGATTCGACAGGCGTTATTCAGGCAATTTCGAACGGAGAGCCTGCCCCGGTATCTATGGAACCTGTATTTTTTGAAGCACCCGTCGGAGTCGAAGAGCAATTTCAACAACTTCTTATCAAACCGATGGATATTGTGAAGACGGTGCCCTTGGAGTCCGCGGTGAAAGTAACTGGCGTGGTGCGACAGGGACCGAAAGGTATGGAGATTCACCTCACAGAGATCGAGGTCGTTGGTGTAGCGGATAGCGAATTTTCTCCGCGACCACACGCCAACTTCAACATTTTTAATAAGAAGTTAGTGGATCATCTGTTGACTAATCGGCACCTGTACATTCGCAACGAGAAAGCGGCTGCAATTCTGCGGTATCGGCACTTGCTAATGAAATCAGTCCACCATTGGTTTAGCGAGAAAGGATTCGTGGAGATCACCGTACCCGTCCTCACCCCAACTCCTCTGTACGAAGATGGAACGGCCATATCTTTGTGCGTTCACGATGAACACACATTTTTGACGCAGTGCGCGGGTTTTTATCTTGAGAGTGCAATACACTCTTTCGAGAAAGTCTACAATATGGGGCCGAGTTTTCGGGCGGAAGAATCCCGAAGTAAGCGACATCTCATGGAGTATTGGCACATCAAGGCCGAACTCGCATGGGTTGATCTGGAAGATTTGATTGGTCTTGTTGAAGATTTGATTAGCCATCTCATCCTGTTCAGCCAGGAGAGCTGCTCGCACATTTTCGAAGTTCTCGGGACGTCGCTCAGCACAGATGGTCTTCAAGTACCCTTTCCGCGCATTCGCTACAGCGACGCGGTCGATCGTTTGCACCACATGGGAATGCCCTTTGAATTCGGGACGAGCCTCGGCTCGACCGAAGAAGAGGTGCTGTCTCAACAGTTCGTCACTCCGTTTTGGGTCGTGGGCATTCCACGATCTATTGAACCCTTCCCATACGTGATAGACAAAACCGACCCTCGCGTTACGCGAACGGCCGATCTCATCGCTTCGCGAGGATACGGTGAACTTCTTGGTATCGCCGAGAAAATTCATACCCTTGAGGAGCTTGACGAACGCATGGTGGAAAAGGGTAAGGCCGGAGATCCACGGTACGAATGGCTGCGTCAGATGCGGCAGTTCGGCTGTGTTCCACATGGGGGATTCGGTATGGGAGTCGAGCGATGCATCCGCTGGATTCTTGATATTCCTCATGTGCGCGATACAATGCCCTTTCCGCGAATTTTTCGCCGGAAGATCGCTCCGTGATTGCGGCTTCGGCCTTGTGGTCGGGCCTGTCTGTTGCCTTGTGGTAAACAGATATCCATTCTCACTTTAAGGAGTTGTATTATGAAACGTACGTACGTCTGTGCCCTTCGGGGCTCTTGCGATCAACGCGTCTTGATTCGGGGATGGGTTCAAACCGTCCGTGACCAGAAGAAGATGCAGTTTATCATACTGCGTGATCACACCGGTTTCGTGCAGGTCGTTCATTCAAAGGGAGAAGATGCCTTGAGTATTCTTCTCTCGTCAATCACTGTCGAGTCGGCAGTCGAGGTGACAGGAACGGTCATGGCGAACGAGAAAGTGAAGCTGGGAAAGTTGGAGGTCGTTCTCGACAACCTCACGGTTGTCAACGCAGCTCCAATTCAGCTTCCAATAACCGCGGAGTCTGTGCTTGACCTGCGTCTCGACTGGCGATTTCTGGATCTACGCCGCCCTGCGAACACGCTTGTGTTCAAAATTCAAACGGCGGTGGAGCAGGCAATGCGTGAGTACTGGACGCAAAATGGGTTCATCGAGATTCACTCGCCGAAACTCATGGGTGCGGCCAGCGAATCCGGCGCGGAGCTCTTCAGCGTCAAGTACTTCGGAGGTACTGCCTACCTTGCACAATCGCCTCAGTTCTACAAGCAGATGGCGATGGCGGCTGGCTTCGACCGCGTGTTTGAAGTTGGCCCAGTGTTCCGTGCCAATCCGTCCTTTACGTCTCGTCATGACACGGAGTTCACAAGCGTGGACGTGGAAATCTCGTGGATTGATTCCCACGAGGATGTCATGGCTTTCGAAGAGGAGTGGATTCGCTACGTGCTGCAGTCTGTGAAATCGAAGTACGGAGAGGAAATCCGACGTGAATTCGGTATGGAAGTCGATGTTCCAACCACTCCGTTCCAACGCATCACAATGGCACAAGCCTATGAGATGCTAGCAAATAGCGGCCACGTACTTTCGCCGGAAACCAAGGGCGACCTTGATCCGGAAGGCGAGCGTCGGCTGTGTGCGATGGTGAAGGAACAGACGGGACAAGAGTTCGTGTTTGTCACGGACTATCCGATTTCCGTCCGCCCGTTTTACCATATGCGGCACGAGGATAATCCTCAGATCACCAAAAGCTTCGACCTTCTTTGGAAAGGGCTCGAAGTGACCACGGGTGCTCAGCGTGAACACCGGTACGATATTTTGCTCCGCCAAGTACAGGAAAAGGGTCTGAATCCGGAGCCTATTCAGTCGTACCTCGACTGTTTCCGCTACGGATGTCCGCCTCACGGTGGTTACGGTTTCGGCCTGACACGGATGCTTATGATTTTGTTGGGCGTCAAGAATGTTCGAGAAGTTACATTCTTATACCGAGGCCCAAACCGCCTCGCTCCCTGAGAATTCTTCTCAACACAAAAAGAGGTGATAAGCCAATTCGGCTACCACCTCTCCTTTTTTATTAAGTTGATAATTTTTTATCTAACTAAGATTTCAGATAAAGGTTTAAATTTTTTATCTTGTTTTATGGCTTCTTTATAAAATTTATTTTTCTTCCAGTAAACTTTATAAGCATTAGCATTTTTCTTTGAACTTATGATGCGATATTCGCTATCTAATATTTCAAGAGCACAGCAGTTTTCTAATGCCAAAGCAACACCCGAAGTTTTTTGCATAACTTTTTTTAACGCAGGCTGTCTTTTTGGTTCGAAGTCGTAATGAGGACAAAACAAAACCTTTATGAAACCTAATGCCGAGACTTTTATAAATCCCGCATTAGCATTGTTGAATGATCTTGAGTCTGAAAGCCCATGTTTGCACCAGCAAATCGCACCAGCACTCACGCCAGAAAGTACCATGCCTTTTTTTGCGGCTTCTTTTAAAATTTTATCAGTACCAGTTTTCTTCCAAACCTTAATTAATTTGGCAGTATTGCCTCCGCCGACATAGACTATGTCTGAATTAAAAATCCTTTCTTTAATTTGCTCTTTTGTTAATTTTTCTTTTATTAAATAAAGAACATCAGTTTTACATCCCAATCTTTTTCCAAAATGTTTTTTGACCACTTCAAAGTATGACTCAGAGTCAGAGCTAGCCGTAGGAATAAAAAGAACCATAGGGCTTTTTTTACCTGTAAGGTTAAGTATTTCTTTATCTATTTTAGTTGTTTCTACGGGGTAACCGGGCCTGCCGATTTCTCCTCCGCCAATTGCTACTATCTTCATATTTTTTGGATTTTAATTATTAACAATTTTATTATGCATTTTTTTATTGAAAATGTAAAGGTTTTTAGTATTATTCTTATGGAGATTGACACTTAACCAACAATTAAGAGACATATTCTTACATTAATTTGCATTTTTGGGTTAGAAAAGGCAAAATAAAATAATAAAAATAAATTATGGAAATAGAATTAGAAAAAACATATTTGTTAAAATATTTTCCAGAAGGAATTAAAGAAAACAAATCAATAGAAATTTTTGATATTTATATTCCAAAATCCGCCGACCACTCAATTTTAAGAATCCGCCAAAGAGGGGAAAGTTTTGAAATGACTAAAAAAGAGCCTTTACGGGGCAATGATTCTTCAGAACAGCAAGAACATACCATCAAATTATCTAAAGAGGAATTTTCAGAACTTGCGGTTGTTGATGGCAAAAAATTACACAAAATGAGATATCTTCATCCTTACGGTGAAAACACGGCCGAAATCGATGTCTATCAAGATAATTTTAATGGGTTAGTTCTCGTAGATATTGAATTTAAAACACGAGAACAAAAAGAAAAATTTTTGATGCCTGAATTTTGTTTAGCTGAAATTACGCAGGAAAAATTTTGCGCTGCTGGATGGCTCGCTGGTAAAAAATATTCAGATATCGAGCAATTTTTAAATAAGTACGGTTACAAAAAAATAATTTTTGATATGGAAAACCCATTTTTAAAATTTCAAAAATAAAGAATAAAAATTTGACATGGGTTTTTGAGGGAGTACAATAAATTATATGAATAAGAAAAACGTTACAATTGATGAATTGGCAGTGATGATTCAAAAAGGATTTGAAAAAACTTCTACCAAAGATCAGGTGGAAAATTTAGAGTTGCGGATTGTTCGGGTTGAAAAGGATGTTGCAATTATAAAGACGACTATGAAAAATTTGGTTGCTGAAAATTACAAAAAGAGAATTGAAAAATTAGAGATTGAAGTAAAAGAGCTTAAAGAATTACTGGCTTTTAAATAGAAATTTATAGATTGCTTTATTAAATGACTTTTACACAGGTCATTTTTTTGTTGCATGTAGTATAATGATATAATACTATGTTGTTAATTATTTTTTTATGAATGTTGAACCGCAGCGGCTTAAAAAATTTTTATTGGATGCTGGGTTAGTTACTGAAAAAGATTTTAATAAGGCATCTGAAATTGCCGAAAAGGCTGGTAAAAAAATCGGCGATGTTTTGGTTGCTGAAGGGCTTATTGAGCAAGAAAAATTAACCAAGTTTAAAGCGTATCTTTTGGGTATTCCTTTTGTGAGCATAGGAGAAGAAATTATTCCGCCCGAAGTATTAAATATTATTCCAGAGCCAATTGCAAGGGCACACAATATAATTGCTTTTAGAAAAAGGGATAATAACGTTGAGGTTGCCATGATTGACCCGGAAGATTTAATAACTATTGAGTTTATTAAAAAAACCGATCCGCTTTTAAAAATTTTACCAAGGCTGACTACTCCAGAGGCAATAAAAAATGTTTTGCACCAGTATCAAAAATCTTTAGATATAGAGTTTGGCGATTTAATGAAGCAAAACACAGAGTTAATAAGCCGCATAGGAGAGCGGAAAGAAGTTGCCGGAGAAGAAGATTTAATTAAAGCCGCCCAAGAATTGCCAATAATAAGAATTGTTGATACTTTAATGAAGCACGCAATTTTACAAAGAGCGTCTGATGTTCATATTGAGCCTTTAGAAAAAGAGGTTGTGGCGCGTTTTAGGGTTGACGGCATATTGCACGATGTTATGTTTTTGCCAATAGTTTCGGCGCAGGGAATTGTGGCGAGAATAAAAGTTATTTCTAATTTAAAGCTTGATGAACACAGGCTGCCTCAAGACGGCAGGTTTAAAATAGAAACAGAAGATTATAAATATTCTGTTAGGGTTTCAATTTTACCTGTTTTTAATGGAGAAAAAATTGTGATGAGGTTGTTGGCTGAAAATACAAAATCTTTAACATTAGAGAGCGTCGGTATTACCGGAAAATCTTTAGAAAAAGTTAAAAATAATTTAAAAAGGCCTACAGGCATGATTTTAATTACAGGGCCTACAGGTTCTGGAAAAACAACAACTCTTTACTCAATGATGGATATTCTTAATACTCCAAATGTGAATATATCCACAGTTGAAGATCCAATTGAGTACAGAATGCCAAGAATAAACCAAACCCAGATAAACGCTAAAATAGGACTGACTTTTGCTTCAGGTATTAGGGCTTTGGTTAGACAAGATCCAAACATTATTATGGTTGGAGAAATTAGAGACAGCGAAACGGCCAATCTTGCTATTAACGCCGCTTTAACCGGCCACTTGGTTTTATCTACTTTACACACAACAGAAGCTGGAGGAGCAATACCAAGGCTTATAGATATGAAAACAGAGCCATTTTTGATTGCCTCAACTTTGAATGTGATTATAGCTCAAAGATTAGTCAGAAAATTTCACGGCGAAAAAGAAAAATATAAACTAAGTTCTGCGGATTTAGAAAACTCGGTAAAATATAGGGACTTAAACATAATTTTATAAATATTAAAAGAAGAAAAAATATTAAAAGCAAAAGCAACCTTAAATGACATTGAACTTTGTAGGCCAAAGCCTTCTAAAGATTCTTTAAGCGGATATAAGGGTAGAATTGGAATTTTTGAAGTTTTGGCCGTAAACGATGCAATGAAAGAATTAATTATTAAGAAAGCTTCTACAAAAGAAATAACAACTCAAGCTAAAAAAGATGGAATGAGAACAATGGCCGAAGACGGTTTTATTAAAGCGGCACAGGGAATAACCTCAATAGAAGAAGTTTTACGCGTCATTATTGAATAGTTTAAAATTTTTGAAGGTATGCCAACTTATTTTTACACAGCAAAATCTTTTAATGGAAAAACTGAAACAGGCGCTTTGAATGCAAAAGACCCAAGCCAGCTTGCTCAAAATTTAAAGAGCAAGGGGCTGGTGTTGATTGAGGCGGTTTTGCACGAGGAAGAAAAACCGAGATCTAATTATAACTTTTTTTCTTTTTTTTTCAGGGTTTCAGAGACTGAAAAAATAATGATGACCAAAAACCTTTGGGTTATGTTTGCCGCAGGTTTGTCTATTGTAAAAAGTTTTGATATTTTGTCTGCGCAGGCAAGCACTAAAAGTTTAAAAAAAGTATTATTGAGCGTTAAGGAAAGAATTAATAAAGGAGAGAGCCTATCAAAAGCTTTGAGTGGTTATCCCAATATATTTTCTGAACTATATTGCAGTATGATAAAAGTTGGAGAAGAATCGGGAACTTTAGACGAAGTTTTTCAAAATTTATCTTTGCAGTTGGGAAAAGAGCACGAATTAAAATCCAAAATACAAAACGCCATGATTTACCCTTCTCTTATTTTATTGACTATGGCGGCTGTTGGAGTTTTAATTATTACTACGGTTTTGCCTAATTTAAAAATTTTTTTCCTATCTATGAACGGCCCGATTCCAATATACACAAGAATTTTGCTTTATTCGGGAGATTTTCTTTCAGCTAATTGGTATCTATTAATTTTAATTCCTTTTGTTTTAATTTTAGCTTTTGCAATAACAGTTAGAACCAAAAAAGGGAAGTGGGCCATAGACACTGTTTTATTAAAAATACCGCTTATTTCTTCGCTTGTTAAAAAAAATAATTCAGCTTTTTTAGTTCGCTCGCTAAGCTCTCTTATTGCCGCTGGCGTTCCATTGGTAAGGGCTTTGGAAATTTCTTCCGGGACATTAAAAAACTCTTTTTTTAAAAGAGCGGCAGATGAAGCCGTAGAAAAAGTAAAAAAGGGAGAAAAATTATCTAGCGCCTTAAGGCATCATAAGGATATTTTTCCATTAGGCACTGTTGAAATGGTTGAAGTTGGCGAAGAAACAGGAAAAACAACAGTTATTTTAAAAAAACTGGCTGATTTTTACGAGCAAGAAGCGGCTAACGCAACCGATAAATTATCTGTTGCCATAGAACCAATTTTAATAATTGTGCTTGGAGTTGCAGTGGGATTCTTTGCTTTTTCCATAATTATGCCGATGTACTCAACATTAGGAGGAATACAATAGAAAATTTAAAATGTTATAATAATATATAAATGTTACAATTTTTAAATCTAAGACCAGAAATATTCGGTATAGATATTAATGATTTGTCTTTAAAAATTATAAGGCTTAAAAAAAAGCGCAAGGGTTTTAATTTGGTTTCTTATAATGAAGTAGATATAAAATCAGGCATAGTTGAAGAAGGAGTAATTAAGAATGAGGAGGCTTTGGTTAAAATTATTAAATCTGCCTGCAAAACAGTTAAAGGAAAAAAACTTGGGACAAAATATGTTGTAGCGGCTTTGCCAGAAGAGAAATCTTTTTCGCAGGTTATTCAAATGCCGGAAATGAATAAAGATGAATTAAAATCGGCAGTGCCTTTTGAGGCAGAAAACTATATACCCCTGCCAATTGATAAAGTTTATCTAGATTTCCAGGCTATTAATTTAGCTAAAGACGGCGTTGATTATTGTGATGACAAACATTGCGATTTATTAATAGCGGCAACTCCAAAATCTATAGTTGATTCGTATGTATCGTGCCTTAAAAAGTCAGGTTTTATACCGCATGCTTTAGAAGTTGAATCTCAGGCAGTTGCCAGAGCTTTGGTAAAAAAAGACAGTAATACCAAGCCTTTGATTTTTATTGATTTAGGAAAGACTAAAACAAGTTTTATTATTTTTTCAGGCAATTCAATTCGGTTTACTTCTTCTATACCAATTTTTTCTGACCAGATTACATTGGCAATTTCCGAAGTTTTTTCAATTAGTTATAATGAAGCCGAAGAATTAAAAATAAAATATGGTTTGCTTCAAGAAAAGGGCAGCCAGATAGACGTATCTACAATTATGAAACCAATTTTACGGGATTTGGTTTCTCAAATTAAAAAGTATATAAGTTTTTACCACGACCATGTGTTTCACGAATATTTTCCAGCTGATGGAAATATAGAAAAAATCATTCTGTGCGGAGGAGGCGCAAATTTGAAAGGAATAACAGATTTTCTTTCAAAAGAGTTAAAAATAAAAGTAGAATTAGCAGATCCGTTTACAAATATTATTATGGGAAAAAATGGAAAGCATATTTCTCTTAATAAAAAATCTTTATCTTTTGTTATAGCTATTGGACTGGCTTTAAGAGAAGAAGAGGATAACAAATAATAATAGTTATTTGATTATGATTAATCTTTTGCCGCCAAAAGAAAAAGAAGGGTTTACCCTTGAAATAAAGAAAAATTTGTTTATAACCTTGGGGGGGATAGTTTTGATTTGTTTAATTTCTTTAATATTGGTATTATTCTCACTTAAGTTTTATATTTTAGGAGAAGTAAATTCCCGTAAAATTATTTTTGATCAGCAAGAAAAGAGATATCAAACTCCCGATTTTTTGCTGTATAAAGGAATAATGCAAAATTATAACGATGATCTATCAAAAATTCGTTCTTTTTTGAATAGGGAAATATATTTTAACGACGTTTTAAAAAATATTTTAGAAATTAAAAGGCCTCAGGGTTTATATTTTACCGGTTTGTCTTTAAATAGAGACGATAGCGGCAAAATAAAAGTAATTATTTTAGGATTCAGCAACAGCAGGGAAAATATTTTACTATTTCGCGAAAATATTCGCGAAAATATTCAAAAGTCAGACAAGATAAATAATTTATATTTTTCGCCAGACAGCTGGATAAAAGCAGCAAACTCTAATTTTAGCGTTTCATTTGATTTTTTACCTAGTAAATAATTTTTTTATAGCATGAAAGACAAAACGAAAATTTATATTATAATACCGGCAACATTTATATTAATATCGTTGCTTTTAATTGTGTTTTTAATTTGGCCAGCTTTAGTTGAGGTAAAAGAAAGCTCAGATGAATTAATTTTTCAAAACGGCAGAGAAAACTTTATTAATGATCAAAATAGAGAATTAGAAAATTTTAAAAACAGTTACAAAAACTATCAGCCGAATTTAGAAAAGATAGATAGATTATTTATTGACCCTCAAAATCCTGTTAATTTTATAAATTTTTTAGAAAATATAGCCTCTGAAACCGGCGTAAAACCAGATATTTCTTTAGCTTCTTTACCAGCCTTAAAGTCAAAAACAGTGGTTGTTATGCCATTTGTAAGCTTTAAAATATCTTGCAAAGGGAAATTTTTAGACATATTAAAATTTTCTGATAAGTTAGAATCGGGGCCTTATCTAATTGAAATAAAAAATATGGAGACAAAAGAATCTAAAGACACAGAAAAAAATAATAGTGTTTTAAATACAGATTTTTTGATAAATGTTTTCACTAAATAATATGCAAAAAATAATAAAAACATTTTTTTATAATCACAAAAGATTGAATGCATATAAAAAAAAGATTGAAGTACTGCCCTGGATTATTGGAACGCATGCATTTTTATCTATTTTAATTTTTATTTTGTTAGATATAATTTTAGGTATGATTTTGTTTTTTAACTATGCGCTTTTGGCTAAATTTGAAGCGCCAGAGAATGTTGTAATATCTACAAAACTTCAAGAATCAACATATAGATCTGTCTTAGATAGCCTGCAAGCTAGAGAAAATGTTTTTAATAATTCTTCAAAAGAAAATTACACAGATCCTTTTTTGCAATAGACAATTTAGCTAATAAATGCTAAGTTAATCTAACATAAAAATAATACAATATTATGAATCAAAACAGAAAAAAAATTCTTTTAATTGAAGACGACAAAGCTATTATAGATGTTTACGAAACAATTTTTAAAAAAGCTCATTTTGATGTGGATGTTATTAGTTGGGGCAAGGAAGCAATAAAAAGAATGGAAGAAGTGCAAGCTCAAAAAGAAGCGGCTCCCGATATTGTTCTTCTTGATTTAATATTGCCAGATCTTAACGGAGCAGAGGTACTTAAAACAATAAAAACGAATAATATAACCAAAAGCATTATAGTTTTTGTGTTAACTAATCAAGAAAGCCCCGAACTTCATCAATCAAGCGACATTAAGCCTGATAAATTTATAATTAAGGCGAATGTTACTCCAACTCAATTGTTAAAGTTAATAAAAGATCAGTTAAAATTAGAGTAGTATAAAAAATAAATATGGCGGAAACAACAAGGAAAAAAATTTTAATTGTGGAAGATGATAAGGATTTCCTTTTAATTTTGCGCCAAAGTTTTGCCAGCGAAAATTTTTTTGTTGTTTATGCATTAGATGGCGAAGAGGGATTAGCTATGGCAGAAACAGAAAAACCAGACTTGATTATTTTAGATATTTTATTGCCAAAAATAAACGGCATTGCCGTTGCAAAAAAAATAAAAGAAAAGGGCATTGATTCTCAAATAATTTTTTTAACCAACCTTAAAGACGTAGAACACATAAGCGAGGCAGTTGATATAGCTGAGGGCGCAGATTATATAGTAAAATCTGATTTGCATGTTGATGAAATTATTTCCAGAATAAAGAAAAAGCTTGGTGTAAAATAATTAGTTGTTTTATCTATTCCGCTTTAAGGCGGTTTTTTTTGTGATATAATATAGTAATGCAAAAATACAATTCAAAAAATATGCAAAAGGGCAAAATTAACGGGAAAAAAATACAGGACAAATCTATCAACAGATTTTGGGGCAATGCTACAAGGTTAGAGCGCGTTAATGTTAGAAATAAAAATAAAGGCAAATCCCGTTAATTTATCGTATTATTGTTATGGCCTTAGCAGAAGTAAAAATTTTAGTAGAGGGCTATACGAATGCAGATTCAGTGGCTGAAACCGGAGAAGAAAAAACTTGTCCTACGATTAGTTTAGTTAGAGATAAGAACATTTTAATGGTTGTTGACCCTGGCGTTTTAGAAGACCGGCAAGTTTTGGTTGATAAATTAAAAGAAGAGGGGGTTTCAATTGATGATATTAATATAGTTTGCATAACGCATTCGCACATAGATCATTACAGGAATATAGGAATGTTTGAAAAGGCAAAAACCTTGGAATATTATGGTTTATGGCATAAAGACAACGTAGAAGACTGGAAAGAGCAATTTTCTGAAAACATTCAAATTTTAAGAACTCCAGGGCACGATCGCACCTCAATAACTCTTTTTGTAAAAACAGAAAAGGGAGTTATCGCAATTTGCGGAGATGTTTTTTGGAAAGAAAATTACCCAAAAGAAGATTTTTTTGCTGAAAATCAGATGAAACTGGAAGAAAGCCGAAAATTAGTTTATAAAATGGCTGACTGGGTAATACCCGGCCATGGCCCAATGTATAGATCAGAAAAGCTAAGAGCCACAGGCGGGTCAATATTGCGAGCAAAAAAAGAATCAAATATTTTAAGCAGTTGTAAAAAATGTCACAGGCCATTTTTAAAAACAGAAGATAGATGCAAGTGCCGGCCAAAAATTTGTTATCGTTGTTGCGAGTGCGGCCAGGATTGCGATCTTTGCAATTGCAGGCATAAAATATGACAATGAATAAAATAATTTCTATTTTAATAGCTTTTTTTGTTTTAACTTCCGCGCAAATTAGTTCGGTGCATTTAATGGAAATTATTTATAATAAGGGCGGCGATATTGAGGCAAAAAATCCTGAAGTTTTGCAGGCATATTATGACCAATTGGGGGGGGAGCCAAGAAATTATTTAATAAATTCTAAAACTGATTTTGATTTGTATATAAATTTATTAGTGCCTGCCTCCTCAAATTATAATGGCAGGTATTCAGCCAAAGTATTTTTAGTAAAAGACCCTTCGGCGAGCTCAGGGCAAACTGAAGAAGAGGTTGCTTTTATTGACGGCCAAACAAAGTTTGATTGGCAGGAATTCTATGATCCGTCTATCAGGGATTATTATTTTAAAGGTCCCGAGCTTGAAAAAAGATTGCTTGCGGGAAATTATAAAATCACGGTTTTTAACTATGAAAACCGTGATAAATATGTTTTATCAATCGGTAAAAAACAAGAATTCAGTTGGATAAATTTAATGCGCGCCTATTGGATTTTACCGACCCTAAAAACAGAGTTTTTTAAAACATCAGTTTTGCAGTTCTTTTTAACTCCATTCGGTTTGGTTTTATTTGGAGCGGCAATTACATTATTGCTTGTTTTTGCATTTTTTATTTTTATTGGTTTTTTTGTAGAAAAACTAAAAAACAAAAAAACAAGGGTAATGCTTTTAACATCTTCTGGAATGTATGGCTCAAGGCAGGAGATATTAAATATTTTGCCAAAACCAGCTTATGATATAAGGGTTGCACATATTATAACAGCCTCAAATCCAGAGGTTGATAAAACTTATATGAACAAAGACCGCGAGCTAATGAGAGAGGCGCATTTTAATATAAAAGATATTGATATTGAGAATAAAAATAAAGCTCAATTAATGCAAGAATTAAAAGATATGGATATCATTTACGTTCAAGGTGGAAATACTTTTTATTTATTAAAACAAATTCGTATGACTGGGTTTGATAAAGTTGTAAAAAAATTAATTAAAAAAGGAGTTATTTATATAGGAGTTTCAGCTGGCTCTATTGTTACAGGCAAAACTATAGAAACAGCCAAGTGGCTAGGCGACGAAAACACAGTTAACTTAAAAAATTTAAAAGGGTTAAAACTTGTTCCGTTTAATATTTTTGTGCACTATAAGCAAGATTATGATGAAATAATAAGAAAAGAGCAGAAAAAATCATGGCATAAGCTTAAAATTTTATCAGATACGCAGGCATTGCTGGTTTTAAACAGGGAGGTGACTTTACTCGGCACCGGCGAAGAGGTTGTTTATTAATTAAATTTAAATATGAAAATATTTGTAAAAGCAAAACCAAATTCAAGAGAAGAAAAAGTGGAAAAGGTTGATGACAATAATTACATTGTTTCTGTTAAAGAGTCACCGGTAAAAGGCAAAGCAAATGAGGCTATAAGAAATGCGCTGGCAGTATATTTTAAAACAGGATCTTCATCTGTTAAAATTATTTCCGGTTATTCTTCAAGAAATAAAATTGTTGAAATTATCAAATAAAAATTAAAAATATTGTTTTTTTCTCTTATAAATGTATAATTATTTTAATAGTTCTTTTCTCTTCTCTCTTTTCTCATGAAAGGGCGGGCATATGAACAAAAAAATGATTAGGGCTGTGCGTAGGATTGCTCGCAGCCAAGAGTATTTACGGCTGTCTCGCGCAACAGGATGGGCTGAAAAGATCAGGATATTTTTTCCCTCTTTAAAAAAAAAGGTAATAGAAGAGATGAGGTTGTTTCCAACCTTACGCGGGAAATTGGATTTTTTGCACGAAATCCATGAACAAATGCCGGTTTTTTCGAGGCTTTTTGAACATTAAAATATAAAAATTCAACTATTGTACACAAAATGTGCCGCCAGAAACTATTTGGCGGTTTTTTCTTTGACAAATTTTTTTTACTGGGTAAACTAATATAATATGGCAGTTAAAAGAATAAAAACAAAAAAGGCTGTAAAAATTAAGAAAGCGACAAAATCGTTAAGAAAAATTTTAGTAAAAAAGAAAAAAGTAAATAAAAAAGTTTTTAAAAAGACAAAAAAAATAAAGATAATAAAAAAGATAATAAAAAAGATAATAAACAAGAAACCTATTAGATTAAAACCGAAAAAGAAAATTGCCTTTAAAAAGGTAAAATCAGTTAAAAGAAAAAAAGTTAATAAACTATCTAATCAAATCAAGCCTGTAAATAAAAAAGCAAAAAAGAAAGCAACAAAAAAAAGCTTGCCTATTGCGCCAATTCATACAAGGCCGGCAGGTAAAAAAGTTCAGTCAAAAAAGACAGAGAAGGTTTTATTAAAAGATGACAAAATTCCTTTTGCTGCCGAATCCTTGTTTAAAACAAGAATTAAAGTAATCGGAATTGGTGGAGGGGGAGGGTCAATTGTTTCTGAAATCGGCCGGTCGTTGAAAAAAGCAACTTTTATTATTGCAGATACAGACATAAGAGCCTTAAAAAAAAGGTCTTTGATAAAACATTTTTGGTTTGGCGAAGAACAAACTCATGGATTAGGCACTGGGGCAGACCCTGATTTAGCAAAAAAGGCAGCAGAAGTTGAAAAAGAAAAGATGGGCAATCTTTTTAAAGATCAGGACATTGTTGTTTTAATTGCTTCTTTGGGCGGCGGGTTGGGATCTGGCGCTACTAAAGTTTTTACTGAAATGGCTAATTTGTCCGGGGCTATTACGTTAGGGGTATTTACTTTGCCATTTAAATTTGAAGGCAAAAATAAAACTAGGATAGCGCAAAAAGCCATTAAAGATCTAAGAGAATCTCTGAATATTTCAATTACAATTCCTAACGAAAAAATTTTTAAAATAATTGATGCCAACACTCCTATAACAGAGGCATTTTCTATTATTAATAAAAATTTAATAGAATCTTTAGAGAGTTTAATAGATTTAATATATAATCCGGGAATTATTAATATAGACTTTGCTGATTTGCGCACAATTTTAAAGGGCAAGGGGAGTATGGCATTTTTAAATACTGTTGAAGAGTCCGGTAAAAATAGGGCAGAAAAAATAGCAGAGAAAATTTTACATAATCCTCTGTATCAAAATAGCAGTTTTACAGCTGAAAAGATTTTGTTTAATATTTCAGGGAGCCAAAACCTTTCAATGTTTGAAGTGGAAAAAATTAGCAGGTCTATTTCAGATTCTAACCCTCGAGCAAAAATTATTTTTGGTATTTCAAAATCAAACCAGTCAAAAAATAAAATTAAAACAACCATTTTGATGACAGGTCCCGGTCAAGTTGCAAAAACAGATGAAACGCCAGAAGAAGAAAAATCAGATGAGAAAAAAATAAGTAAAAAGCAAAAGCCAAAAAAAATAAAAGATAAAACAAAAAAACAGGCAAAGAAAGAAAAAATACCGGCTGATAATTCATATGTTTCTATATTTAACAAAAATCCAATTGAAGCTGAAATAGTAGGTTTATCTGCTTTGACGCAGGCAGCAGAACAGGCAAGCAAATTAAGTGTTATTGATATTCAAGAAAATACGCCTCCTAAAAAGACAATAAGGAGAAATGCATTAGAAATTAAAGAAGCGCAAGAATTAGAAGAAAATAAAAAACTTCTTCAAGAAAAAGAATGGGAAATCCCAGCTTTTTTGAGAAAAGTAAAATCTAAAAACTAAATATAAAATAAATATGGAAATAAAAAAAGCAATAATACCTATTGCAGGATTAGGCACAAGATTTTTGCCTCTTTCTAAGGCTTTGTCAAAAGAATTTTTTCCTTTAGTTGATAGGCCAATTATACAATATATAGTTGAAGAAATGAGAGATTCTGGCATTGAAGAAATAGTTTTTGTAGTCAGCCCTGGCCAGAAAGCAATTTTAAATTATTTTAACGAATCTCCTGACATAGAAAAAGTTTTGATAAAAAGGAAAAAGGAAAATCTTTTGAAAGAACTTAAAGAATTTCAAAAAAAATTTGAAAAAATTTCTTTTTCTTTTGTTGTTCAAAAAAATCCGGGCGGCGATGGGCATGCTATTTTGCAGGCGGCAAAAAAGGCTGGCAAAGAGCCCATTGCTGTTTCTTTTGGAGATGACGTGGTTGATTCAGATACTCCTGTTATATCGCAACTAATAGATATATTTAAAACATGCAACACGCCTGTTGTTTGCTTAAAATCTTTGCCAAGAGAAAAAATACCTGCTTATGGAGCTGTTGCCGTTGAAAAAATTGCTAATCGTCTTTATAAAATTAAAAAAATAATAGAAAAACCAGCTCCATCCGAAATTTCTTCTGATTTGGTGATTGTTGGAAAATATATTTTAACTCCGGAAGTTTTTAGCTATCTTAAAAAAGCTGCTCCTTCAAAAAAGGGCGAAATAATTTTAGCTGAGGTTTTTGATAAAATGCTGTCTGAAGGAAAAACAATTTATGGCTATGAAATAAAAGGGGAGTGGTTAGAATGCGGAGATAAATTAAAATGGCTTAAATCTTTTTTCTATTTTGCATTAAAAGACGAAAGGTTTGGAAATGAATTGAGGCAATATTTAAAAACATTAAAATAAAAGGTATAATTATTATATGAAAAAAACAAAAATTGGTTTTTTTGAAATTGAAGAATGGGAAAAAGATTATTTATTAGAAAAACTAAAAGGCGCCGATATTTCTTTTTTTTCTGAACCGCTTTCGGCTGAAAATTTGCCTTTGGCAGAGCCCTTCCAGATTATTTCTCCTTTTATTTATTCAAAAATAAGCAGAGATGTTTTAGAAAAATTACCGAATTTAAAAATTATTGCAACCAGATCAACCGGCTTTGACCATATTGATATTTCAGAGGCCAAAAAAAATAAAGTTATTGTTTGTAATGTTCCATTTTACGGAGAAAATACAGTGGCAGAACACACTTTTGCCTTAATTTTAGCCTTGTCTAGAAAATTATTAGATTCAGTTGCAAAAGCAAAGACAGGGGATTTCACATTAACCGGATTGCGGGGTTTTGACTTAAAGGGTAAAACACTGGGCATTATAGGGTTTGGCCACATAGGCCATAACGTTGCTTTTATGGCAAAGGGATTTCAGATGAATGTTTTGGCTTTTGATGTTAAAAAAGATAATAAATTGGAAAAAAAATTAGAGATCAAATACGCCAGCCTTAATAATTTATTGCAAAAGTCAGATATTATCAGCCTGCATGCCCCATATAATAAAAAAACTCACCACTTAATTAATTCTGGAAATATAGGTTTAATAAAAAAGGGCGCATATTTAATAAATACAGCAAGGGGGGGCCTTATTGAAACATCGGCTTTGCTGAAGGCTTTATCAAACGGAATTCTTGCTGGAGCCGGGTTGGATGTATTAGAAGAAGAGTGCCTTATTAAAGAAGAAGCCCAGCTTTTATCCAAAGAATTTCCAAACCAATGCAATCTTAAAACTGCTTTACAAAACCATATTTTGCTTAACCAAAAAAATGTTATTATTACTCCGCACAATGCCTTTAACTCAACAGAAGCGCTTTCAAGAATTTTAGAAACAACCGTTTTAAACATCAAATCTTTTATAAAAAATAAGCCTATTAATAAAATTTAAATTTTATGTATGACCTTATAATAATTGGGGCAGGGCCTGCCGGAACCGCAGCAGCCATTTATGCAGCTCGCCAGGGATTAAATTTTTTGATTATAACAAAAGATATAGGAGGACAGATTGGAAAAAAAGCAGTTCATATTGAAAATTATCCCGGTTTTAACAAAATTTCCGGCGCTGAATTAGTGAAAACTTTTGAAGAGCAGTTAAAAGAAAACAAGGTGGAAATTGTTTTAGATGAAGTTATGAAAATATCCGCCCAAGGCGGACCCGCCTCGGGCGGGGAAAATAAAGTGTTTGAAATATCAACAAGTTCTGATAAAAAATTTGAAGCTTTTTCGGTAATTATTGCCACCGGAGCTGACCCAAGAATGTTAGAGGTTCCGGGAGAAAAAGAATTTATAGGCAAGGGAGTAAGCTATTGCGCATTGTGCGACGGCCCAATATTTAAAAATAAAACGGTTGCTGTTATAGGCGGAGGAAATTCTGGATTTGAAACAGCCTCATTTTTATCAAACTATGTAAAAAAAATTTACATTTTAGAATTTGGTCCGGAAGTAAAAGCCGATAAAGAAAATCAGGATTTAATTTCAAAAACAGGAAAAACAGAAATAATCAAGAATGCTAAAGTTTTAAAAATTGAAGGAGGCGTTCTTGTTAAATCTTTAACTTATCAAGACACAGTTTCAAACAAAGAAAATATTTTGGAAATAGAGGGTATTTT
>CAZKUM010000006.1:29022-32605 GCA_964555955.1 uncultured Candidatus Saccharibacteria bacterium
CTGAAGGGCTTTTTGCTGTTGGAGATTGTAACGTAGGAAAATATAAACAAATTATTACAGCTGCCGGCGAAGGAGCAAAAGCGTCATTGGCAGCTTATGAATATTTAAAGAAAAATGGCCAAAATTAAAGAAATAATAGCAAAAGAAATTAAAGATTCAAGGGGAAATCCAACTATTGAGGTTGAGTTAGAAACAGATTCGCAGGCTGGTAAAGTTTTTTTTGCCTCGGTGCCTTCGGGAGCTTCTACCGGAAAAAATGAGGCATTGGAATTGAGGGATGCAGATGGAAAGGGAGTTAACTTAGCAATAAAAAATGTAAATGAAATTATTGCGCCAAAATTAAAGGGAAAAAATCCTGAAAACCAAAAAGAAATTGATCAATTAATGATTGATTTAGATGGAACCGAAAATAAATCAAAATTAGGGGCTAATGCAATTTTAGGAGTTTCTCTGGCGGTTTGCAGGGCAGGAGCTGCGTCAAAAAAAATTTCATTGTATCAACACATCGCTGAACTCGCCGAATTTAGAATTAAGAATTCAGAATTTATAATTCCGCTTCCAATGTTTAATATTTTAAACGGAGGCAGGCACGCAAAGAACGGATTAGATCTTCAGGAATTTATGATAATTCCACACAAAAAAACTTTTATGGAAAATTTGATTTTGTGTGATAAAGTATTTAAAAATTTAAAAGAAAATATAGAAAAAAGTTTTGGTAAAGAGCATTTGGAATTGGGAGACGAAGGTGGATTTGCTCCTCCAGTTTCTACAGCCCAACAAGCCTTTTATTTATTAAAAAATGCAATTGGAGATGACACAGATGTAAAGTTTGCTTTAGATTGCGCTTCGTCTGAATTTTATAAAAATGGTAAATATAACCTTGAAGGAAGGGAATTAACAAGAACAGAACTTTTGGAATTTTATGATAATTTAATAAATACTTTTCAAATTATTTCTATTGAAGACCCTTTTTCAGAAGATGATTGGCAGGGTTTTGAAGAAATCACAAAAAAAATATCTGGCAAGGTTTTTATTATTGGAGACGATTTAACAACAACAAACATAAAAAGAATCAAAGACGCTCATAATAAATCAGCTTGCAATGGAGTTATTTTAAAATTAAACCAAATTGGAACAGTTTCAGAAACAATTGAAGCGTCAAATTTAGTAAAATCTTTTGGATGGAAAACAATAGTGAGCCACCGCAGTGGCGAAACTATGGATAATTTTATTGCAGATTTTGCAGTTGGGGTGGCAGCCGACTTTTTTAAATCTGGCTCTCCCGCAAAAGAAGAAAGAATGGTAAAATACAATAGACTAATTGAAATAGAACAAGAATTAAACAGCGCTCGAAAATGATTTTATGCTAGCGCTCGTCCCGCCAGCGCGGGACTCGCTCAGTCCTCGGCAAAATTTTCGCTTCGCGAAACCGTGCAATTTTGCCTGCGGGGTACGCTAAAAATCATTTTCTTCGCTAACTAAATAATGGCAAAACTTTATTTACAAAGGCATTTAAAATCGCAATGGAATTTAGATAATAGGTTTGCAGGCTGGACAGACGGAGTGCTCATAAAAGACAGCAACGCAACTGCAAAACAATTTGCAGAAGAAATTTTAAAATTTAAAATTGATAAAATTTATTGTTCGGTGCAGTTTAGAAACATGGATACAATTGCAAAGATTTTTGATTATATTCCGGAAAAATATCTTATGTTTGTTCATATTGATGGCGGAAAAATGCAAAAATGGGGAGAATTTTTGGGAGGAGGAAATTACATTCCTGCTTTTTCCACAGAAAAATTGAATGAAAGATATTACGGTAAATTGCAAGGATTAGATAAAGAAGAAACAATTAAAAAATATGGAGAAGAAAAAGTGCGTTTGTGGCGTAGAAGTTATGATGTGGCTCCTCCAGAAGGGGAGTCTTTAAAGGATGTATATAAAAGAACAACGCCTTTTTACAAAAAATATATTGAAAAAGATTTAAAAGAAGGTAAAAATATTTTAGTTGTCGCCAGCCATAATTCTTTGCGGGCTATTGTTAAGTATGTTGAGAATATATCAGATGAAAAAATTATTGATGTTGAACTGCCGTTTGGAGATTTGGCAAAATATGATTTTGATGGAAGAAAATACAACAAATTTGCATAAAAGTATTTTTGTAATATAATAAATTCGTCGTATAACAATAAATTTAAAATTAATATAAAATATTTAAAATGAAAATAAATAAAAATTCTTCATTAATCGGATTAGCAATTATAGGCATTATTATTACCGGGGCTTTAATTTTTGCTAATAAAAATTATAGTCCACTTTCGTTTTTTGGGGCAGGGCTTTCAAATGATAAAATAGTTCAGCAGTCAATGGATTATATAAACAATAAATTATTGCAGGGCCAGTCTGCAACGCTTGTAAGTACTTCAGAAGAAAGCGGATTGATTAAAATAAAAATTAAAGTAGGCTCTACGGAATATAATTCTTATGCAACAAAAGACGGCAAATTATTATTTCCAGAGGCTTTTCAAATGAACGGTTCAAGCGCCAGCAGCACCACTCAACAGCCAGCGCAAAATAATCAGCCTACGGCAGAAGAAATTGCAGCTGCCGCAACTAGTTTAAAAAAATCCAACAGTCCGCTTCTTGAAGCATATATTGTAAGCAGGTGCCCTTATGGACTGCAAATGCAAAGAGCTATGGCTGACGCTGTAAAAAATCTTCCATCTTTGGCGCAATATATAAAAATAAGATATATGGGAGCTGTTTCTAACGGCGTTATAACTTCAATGCACGGAGACGCAGAAGCAAAAGAAAATTTAAGGCAAATATGCATTAGAGATGAGCAGTCCAGCAAATATTGGAATTACGTTTCATGCCAAATGAAGACAGGCGACACCGCAGGCTGCGAAAAATCTACTGGAGTAGATTCAGCAAAATTAAATGCCTGTACTTCAGACAGTGGCAGAGGATTGGCATACGCTAAGGAAGATTTTAATTTAAGCGGCAAAAATGACGTTCAGGGGTCGCCAACATTAATATCGGCAGATGCTAAAGTTTCAGAGTTTAGTTTTGGTGGCAGAAGTTCTGACGCAGTTAAAAATATTATATGCGGTTCTTTTAATTCAGCGCCTGGATTTTGTTCAACAAAGTTAAACACAGCAGAAGCCGCCGTCAGTTTTAGCGCCGATTATGCCGGCGCTGGAGGCTCTGGAAATTCGGGAACCAACGGAACAAACTGCGCCCCTGCTCAATAATAAAATATAAAAAATTCGTAAAAATAAAAATGGTTAAAATTTATTCAACTCCAAGCTGTGTATACTGCAAAACCCTAAAGGAATATTTTAAAAAACACGAAATTGAGTTTAAAGACATAGACGTTTCTAAAGATGAAAAAGAACTTGAAGAAATGATAAAGATTTCAGGCCAAATGTCTGTTCCGGTTATTGATATTGACGGTCAAATTATAACAGGCTTTGATAAAGCAAAAATAAACGAATTATTAAAAATTAATCAAGTTAAATAATAATTATGACAAAAATAGCCATTAACGGTTTTGGCCGAATTGGCCGGCAGGCTTTTAAAA
>CAZKUM010000007.1:0-344 GCA_964555955.1 uncultured Candidatus Saccharibacteria bacterium
TTAAAAATTGGAAATTAAAAATTTTAACGAATGGCTTTTCCGTTTTTAGACAATCTTTTTGGGAAAAAAAAGGAGGATTTAATAGAAGATAAAATATTTGAAGAAGAGCAGTTTGACGTAAGAGATATTATTGCTCCTCCTTTTATCGGCGTTTTGCAAGACCATATAAAACTGGGCGAGCGGCTTGCCAAGTCTTTTTTTGTTTTTTCTTATCCAAGATATTTAAACACCGGATGGTTTTCTCCTGTTATTGATTTAAGCACGCCAATGGATATATCATTTTTTATACATCCTGTAAGCAGTGAATTAATTCTAAAAAAGTTAAGAAAAAAAGTTACAGAAGT
>CAZKUM010000007.1:354-1481 GCA_964555955.1 uncultured Candidatus Saccharibacteria bacterium
TGAGGTTCAGGCAGAAATTATGGAAAGAGAAGAAAAGGGATTAGTAAGAGATCCGTCGCTGGAAACTGCTTATAAAGATATTGAAAATTTAAGAGATAAGTTGATGACTGCCCAAGAAAAAATGTTCAGGCTGGGGCTTTACATCACTATTTACGAAAATTCTGAAAAAGAATTAAAAGATACAGAACTTACTTTAAGGTCAATATTTGAATCAAGATTAATTTATATAAAACCTGCTTTATTCAAGCAAAAAGAGGGGTTTGTGTCTTGCAACCCTTATGGCTTAGATTTATTAGATGTTCATACTCCAATGGATACAGAACCGCTTTCAACCGCCTTTCCTTTTGTTTCGTTTGACCTAAGCTCTAACGAAGGAATTTTGTATGGGGTAAACAGGCATAATAATTCACTTGTGCTTTTTGACAGGTTTAGTTTGGAAAATGCCAATATGGTTGTTTTTGCAAAATCTGGTTCTGGAAAATCTTACGCCATAAAATTAGAAATACTGCGATATTTAATACAAGGAATTGATGTAATTATTATTGACCCAGAAAATGAATATGAATCTTTGGCAAACGAAGTAGGGGGAGCGTTTTTTAAAATTTCGCTTTCTTCTCCTAGCCATGTGAATCCTTTTGATTTGCCCATACCAGGACCAGACGACAGCCCAGAAGATATTTTAAGGTCAAATATTATAAACTTGGTTGGACTTTTAAGAATTATGCTTGGAGGATTAACTCCAGAAGAAGACAGCGTTTTAGATGAAGCTTTAACAGAAACTTATGCTGTAAGAGATATTACTGCGCAATCTGACCCAAAAACCTGGCCCAACAATGTTCCTATAATGTCTGACTTTGAAGAAATTTTAGAAAGCATGACAGGCACAGAATCTTTAGTAAAACGAATTAAAAAATTTACCAAAGGAACTTTTGCCGATTTTTTCAACCAACAGTCTAATATTACAATAGATAAAAACTTTGTTGTTTTTGGCATAAGGGATATGGAAGAATCTTTAAGGCCAATAGCCCTATATATTATTATGCGATACATTTGGAACATTGTAAGGTCAAAGTTAAAAAAGAGAATATTGGTTATTGACGAGGCGTGGTGGTTAATGCAATCACAAG
>CAZKUM010000007.1:1491-8872 GCA_964555955.1 uncultured Candidatus Saccharibacteria bacterium
AGACGGAGCTTCGTTTCTTTTTGGATTAGCAAAAAGAGGCAGAAAATATTGGCTGGGAGTTACAACTATTACCCAAAACGTTGCTGATTTTATGAGTTCAGATTATGGAAGGGCAATTATTACAAACTCGTCTTTACAGCTGTTAATGAAACAATCATCAGCCGATATTGAATCTGTGCAAAAAACTTTTAATCTAACAGAGCAAGAAAAATACTTGCTTTTAGAGGCGGCTGTTGGCGAAGGGCTTTTCTTTGCCGGCAAAAAACATGTGGCAATTTCAATTGTGGCTAGCCAAACCGAAGATCAAATAGTAACTACTATGCCAGAAGAAGTTATAAGAAGAAAAGAAGCAAAAGCAACAGAGGCTTTAAAAGAAAACTTGCCAGAATAGAATGGAACAAACAATAGAAACAACCGATACCAATGAAACACAAGGAAACATAACTTCTCCAGAGGGCGTTTTAATGCTTTGCGTGGCTGGCATTATAGATGTTATAAGTTTAATTCCTGTTATTAATATAATTTCAGATGTATTAGGAATTATTATTATTGGCGGATGGCTTATTATAACTCGCCCCGGCCAAGCACTAAAAAAAGCTGCTAAAAGATTTCTTATCGCCTGTGGAATAGAATTAATTCCAATTTTGAGCATTGCGCCTACTTGGACATGGTTTGTATATAAAGCGCTAAAAGACGGCTAAGAATACGTTAGAAAAAATGAACAAATTTTTTTCAGATAGGAGCCAAAAAATAATTTTCTTTTTTCTGATAATTATTTTCTTTTTTTTAAAAGCCGGTTTTGTTTTAGCTCTTGAGCTTCGTTATCCTCCTATTTTTGGCTTTGCAGTAAATGACACTTCTTCTTTTCCTGAATATGCAAAATATTTTTTTAATATAGGTATAGCTTTGGCTGGCTTTATAGCTGTTGGCGTAATTGCTTGGGGAGGAATACTGGTGATGTTTGGTTTTGGCATAGGTAAAATAATTGACCCTAAAAAGGGAACAAGAGCGCCAGCAGAAGCCAAAGAATGGGTTAAGGCTGGAATCACCGGATTATTAATAGTGATGTGCTCTTATTTGTTGGCTTATACTATAAATCCTAATTTAGTTGTTTTTAAATTAAATAAGCTAACTTCTGTTTCTTTTACTGAAAACCCCACAGAAAATATTCCGCCTGGGGCTAAAATGACGATTTATCAAGAAATACCTTTAGGAAGCATAACAGAAATTGCATTAACAAGAACAATAGATTGTTATGGTTTTGACCAAGATGGAAATCCAATAGAAGGCGAACAAATTAAAACAGATAATAATGAAAAAGTTAAAGGCCCTACATATTTAAATCATGATAGGGCAGATTGCCTTTTGCAATTAACCGATGGAGCGCAAAAAAAAGGAAAAGTGGTTAGCGATTTATCTAATGAAATAGTTAGATTAATGAATAGCTGTTCTTGCAGTAAATATGGAAAATGCGATTCAACTTGCGACTCAAAAACTGATAAAGACGGATCTCCTGTTGGTTGCAAGCCGCAAGCAGGAAAGTGTGTAGGTCCCTGTGTAGAAAGCGCGTGTAAAATGCCTCCTGGTGGCACTTCTGACTGCTGCCCTAAAGGAATAAAAGATAAAATACAGCATGGCCCAATAAAATTAGGCGGAAGCCAATCGGGCAGCTCAGGCAACAATTCTTGCGCCAGTCCAGAAAAAGAATATAAAGGCTTAGATGAATTTAGAACAAAACTTTACAACATATCCAGTATTGTTGAAAAACAGGTTTCAATAAATGGTAAAACAGTAACTATAATAGATAAAACCAAATGGAACGGCTTAAAACTGATAGAACAGCTAATGTATTTTAAGGAAAAAATGGCCGAGATGAAGCAAAAACTTAAAAACGATGTTAATAGTTTAGACAGCGCAAAAAGTGTGCTGTCTTCTCACCGATGCTATCTTACGGCATCGTCTGTAGATTTGCTCAAAAAAGACAAAAATTCAAAAAAAGAAGAAAATGTTATTTTAATAAAAAAAACATTTTCTGATCCAGAAACCGGCTCTACTATAGATGCCTCAAAATATTGCAAGGGTTTTAATTATGGAAATTCCAGTTGCTTTAAAAAATGCAATGATGCATGTCCGGATTCAAGCCAACAGGCAATTCAATGTTATAAAGGGTGCAATAGTTGCAAGCCTGATGACGCGGTGTGTTTAAAAAATCAGGAAACATGTATTGAAAATTGCTACCTTTCAAGGCCGTGTACGCTTTCTGATTCTTCCCAAAATTCCCAAAATTTTGGAAGTTGTATAACTTCATGTAGAGATGATTGCTCAATAGATTGCTCTAAAAAATATTCTGAGTGTTCTGATGAATTTAAAATTTGCAAAAATCAATGCCAAGATAATTCAAAATGTGTTTTAGACAAGCAAAATAAATGTTTATTCAACTCCCAAGGCTTTCAAGAGGGAGCAAACAATGTTAATGACCTAGGTAATGCAAAATATAGTATTGATAATGCTTATTTATGCAAATATGGATCTAATTTAAATGCCGGATATCCTGACTGTTTAAAATCATCTTTAGACAAAACAAATTATTCTTCGTCTTATATTTATCAAAATCAAAACAGTCAAAAATGTAAAAATCCATATCAGCCTAATCCCGATAATCCTTCTTGTTTTTCTACAATAAATCAAAATGCTTATTGCAGTCAGATATGCCCGGAAACCTTAAAATGCCCTAGCGCTTCAAGATGTTCAGATTGCCCATGTGATAAAATAGATAAAACCATAACTTTTTCATTGCCTAAAGCAAGCTCTAGCAGCGGAGGAAGCAGTAGTAGCTCTAGTAGCAGCGGAAGCAGTAGCGGTTCTAGTAGCGGAGGTGGTAAAATATGCCAAACCACAGACCCCTCAAAGCCAGGCTATTGCTGGGGTGGAGGAGTTTGTGTTAACGGCATATGCGTACAAAAAATGTTCAGCAGTAATAGCAGCGGAGGCGGTTTAATTGCCAACTGCCAAACTACTCGTCCTGATTTGCCTAATTATTGTTCTGGCGGAAGAGTTTGTATTAACGGTGTATGTAAATTTCCTGGCAGTAGTAGCAGTAGTAGTGGCTCTGGCAGCAGTTCTAGCAGCGGAGGCAGTAGCAGCTCTAGTAGTAGCTCCAGTAGCGGAGGCGGCGAAGATAAATACTCTGTGCGCGTTACTGCTTATAGAATAACAAGCCCCGAGTGCAGCGAGTCTGCTTTTAATGATGACCCATTAACATTTTACTGCGAACAAAATTGGTGGGATAATAAAGATAACGCAGGAAAAGAAACTCCTGTTGGAAAAAATAGTAATTGCCCAAAAGAAAATGAAATACCAGTAGGCCAAACAGTTGACGATACTCAGTCGTGGCTTTTAAAATTACAAGATACAATTGATAGTATCTCTAAAAACTTAGATGACACTGTTTCTTTCTTAAAAAAAATAGGAGATAAAGACGAAAACCAATATTGCCAATGCACAAGTAAATACGATACCGATAATAAAGACCAAAAAAAAGCTGGAAAGCCAATATGTAAAACTGATTGCACATATAATAAGCCTACCACAACAACCGTAACAGACCCTGCCACAGGAGAACAGACTACGGTAACAACAAAAGAAAGTTGCACATTTAAGCCGTGTGATGGCAACCCATGCCAACAAATAATAGATTACCTTTTACAAGTTTCTGACAAATATAGAGAGTTAAAACTTTTATACATAGACTTTTATGTTTCTTCTCTTTATGAAGGAAGAACAGATATTTTAAAGGAGTTAACTTATTCAAGGGGAAAAACAAATTATTGCAGTTTGGTAGAAAATGTTTATGGAAGTCAAGCTCACTTATTAAGCTGCACAAGAGTACAAAATGAATTGATTTCTTCTGTGTTCCGCAGTGGAACAATATATAGCAATAAAATTATACAATCTTATTGCTATGGCCAGAGAATGGGGGCGATATTTTCAAATAAATCTTTAACTGACAATTGGTTTTGCTGTGATCAACAAGCAACGGCTTCCCAATAAAAATATTTTAAAAATAAAAATATGAAAAATAAATATCTATTACTTGCATCTTTTATACTATTTTTGCTTTTTGCAAATAGTAGTTTTGCTCTGGCATTAGAAATAGTATATCCTCCTGTGCCCGGCCTGCCAACAATTACACAAAATAGCACAATAGGAGAGTATATAGGATATTTTTTTGGATTAGCCATAATGTTCGCTGGAATTATAGCTGTTATATCTTTGGCTATTGGAGGGATACAATTAATAATGTCAGCTGAAAGCCCGGAAAACGCAACTGGAGCAAGAGACAGAATAAAAGGCGCTGTTTTAGGACTAGTATTAACCCTTGCTTCTTTTATAATTTTAAAAACTATTAACCCTGCGTTTATAACTCCCACTTTAACGCCGCTGCCTGGTGTTGCAGGAGTTTTTTATACTAACGGAAATGATTTAAAACCAGCTCCAATACAAGAATCAAATACAGCAACAATTCCTGCTGGCTTTGGAAAAATATTTTATAAATGCGATGGGCCTGGCCCTGCTCTTTTGATTTGGGAATATGCAAAAACAGGGTTTGGAACAACTAACGGATATCAAGACGCAAGAGTTGAACGACTAGAGTGCAATAATAGTTCAACTGTTGGCTATGCCTCTTTTAAAATGGCGTTTGAAACGCCTGGAATTTATTATTATTTAGATGACAGTTGTTCTGGATATTCTTCTGGCGCTATTATAAGCAGCCAAGACCAAATAGATGATGTTTTTCGCGGTAAAATAAAATCAATAAGAATTATCAATGATGCGGCAAACAATCGTTATTTTGGCGCTATTTTTCATAAAGAAGTCGGCTTTAACAATGGCGGAGCGTGCACTTATCCAATTATTAGTTCAATATATATTAACTCTTGCTTTAAAAATGACATGCAAAACGTTCCCATTGCGAATATCCCTGCGTCTTCAGTTGAAATTTTTAATTGGGATAATAATCCTCCAGCCTCGCGCGACGGCGTAGATTTTTATAGTGAAGCGTTTGGATGGAGCCAAGCAGCCCAAGCTAAAGGAGAAGGGTATTACAGATTTTTATCTAGCGAAATAAAAAATGGATTGTTTAAAAAAACTGGAGATATTAAATTTTTATATACTCCAAGCGCGACGCCAGAATATAAAAATGCATTTAAAAGCTTTAAAGACAGCCCCGGATCTATAAACATAAAAGATCATTATTTAGTTGGATTATATTCTCAAGACATTTTATTTGGAGGAGTATATTGCCAAACTTTTCAAAAAGATGTTCCAGATTTAAACTTAAGCTCAATTATAGCAACAGGTTCCATAAGTATAGATAATGTCCAGATAATACCCATA
This sequence comes from uncultured Candidatus Saccharibacteria bacterium, assembly GCA_964555955.1. GTDB lineage: Bacteria > Patescibacteriota > Minisyncoccia > Minisyncoccales > Staskawiczbacteraceae > JBBTQL01. The sequence goes on from CAZKUM010000007.1 coordinate 6,889, forward strand.
AAATAAATTTTATTTATTGATAAATGCCTTTAAAATTAAAAATTTTATTTATTATTTTTTTTGGGTTTTTATTTTTAGCTGCGGGGCTTGCTTATTTTACACCGAATAAAATTTTTGCCGCAGGCCTTGAGGTAGATTACCCTAGATTAGCATCTGGAGAAAAACTTGGCCCGACAACTAATCTGCCACAATATTTTATATACATATATAAAGCTGGAATATTTTTGGGATTTTTAGCTGTGTTTATCTCTTTAGTTATTGCCGGGGTTTTATATTTAATATCTCCTGTAAGCCCTGACGCGTTGTCATTAGCAAAAGACAGGGTTTCTGGTTCTATAACCGGCCTGCTTATTTTAGCAACTCTTTATTTAATTATAACAACTATAAACCCGCAGTTAAGTTTTTTTAATTTTACAGGATTAGGAAAGGCGCCAGAGCCACCTCCTGAAAAAAAACAAGCTGGCGTTTATTTTCATAATTCAGGCGACTGTTCAGATAAAACTACCCCCTTTGCAGCCAATATTGCAGATCTTGGAGAATTAAAAAATAAGGCTAATTCAATAGAAATTGAAAATGATAATAACAATGCCTATGTGGCTGTTCTTTACGATGTGCTTAATTTTCAAGGGAAATGCCAATACATAAATCCAAACGTAAAATGTAATACTATACCGCCCATTTTTGCTTCAGCTTCAATTTATAATTATGATTTTTCTCCAAATGGAGACGGCGTATATTTTTACCGCAAATCTTTTTTTAATAAAGATGGCGGATATTATAAGGTGCCAAACCAAAACATTGGAGGTATTTATATAGAATCATTAGAAAATTTACAATTTTCTGGAAACAGCAGAGGAGGGTGCACTGTGCCAAAAGAAGATCAGGATTGTGTAAAATGGGACAAAAATGGAGTTTGCAAAGAAAAAAAATGCCCCACGTTAGCTGGAGAAAACATTTCTTCAATAGAAATAAAGGGTAATTATTTTGTTTTATTAGTTTATTTTAGCCCCACAGACAGACAATATGGCCCATGGACATATTGCCAGGCGTTCCCAACTAGAGACGATATAAATAAAAACGGTCCTAAACAAATAAAATGGGACGCTATAAGAAACAGCGGGGGAGTAATACCTAATTATATGGTGATTATTCCGGTAGCGGAAAAATAATTTTAAAAAAATTATTTAGGGTTAATTACTATGTGCCTATTTTCGGCCTCTCCCTGGCTTTCTGTGGTTACGTCGTTTCTTTGAGATAATTCTGAATGGACTATTCTTCTCTCATACGAAGGCATAGGGGAAAGAACCCTTTTTTCTTTTGTTAAAACAGCTTCATTGGCAAGGCTTTTTGCCATATCTTTTAAATATTCTATTTTTTTACTCTTATATTCATTTATATCAAAATTTAAATAAAAAAGTTTTTTTGTTTGTTTATTTAGAATTGTTTTTAAAAGACGCTGAATTTCAAAAAGAGTTTGCCCCCTTTCCCCAATTAAGATTTGCGGCTCATCTATTTTAATATTTAAATTAACGGTTTCGTCAATTATGTTATCTTCTGTTTTGCTTTCTGCAGAAGACAAAATCACCTCTGTTTGAACCGTAGAAAGGTTAATAGTCATTTTTTCAAAAAATTCTTCTGTTATTTCTTTAATTTTTTTAATATCGTTTTTGTCTAACATATTTTTAGTTTATACTGGTTTGTTTCTTAAAATAAAATATTGCTGCGCAATAGAAAATATTCCACTAGTTATCCAATATAGTCCTATAGCTGAAGGCAAATTAAAAAGTGATATAATTGTTAAAAAAGGGAAAAAATAAACCATCTGGGTTTGTATCATTTGAGAAACATCTGGAGCGCCTCCCTGCTCTTTTGTTTTTTTGGGCATTAACATTTTTGTTTGAAAAAATTGGAAAACCCCTGCCAATGCGGCAAAAACCAGATTTGGCTTAGCTAAATTTACTATGCCCAAAAAACTCGCATTTAT
>CAZKUM010000007.1:8882-30013 GCA_964555955.1 uncultured Candidatus Saccharibacteria bacterium
TCTCTCGCGTTTTCTTGAAAATCCAAACTTACACAAAAAACTCGCATTTATATTATATGGGTTTGGAACAAAACCATATAAGTTTAAAAGCTCGTTAGGATTTAACCCTTTTTGAAAAACCAAATAAAGCGCGATTAAAATTGGAAGCTGTATAAAAGCTAAAAATATTCCAGAAAAGGGATTTATTTTTTCTTTACGGTAAAGCTCCAGAGTTTCTTTGGCTAATTTTTCTTTGTCTTCCTTGTGTTTTTTCTGAATTTCTTGCAGTTTTGGCTGTAAATTCTGAATGATTTTTTGAGAGTGAAGCGCTTTTACTGAAATTGGATATAATATTAATCTGATAATTATAGTTAAAAGAATAATTGATATTCCAAAATCATGGCCAGGCAAATAATCATAAAGCAAAACTAGGGCATTAAACAGTGGCTGGTATAAAATAACATCAAAGCTCTTTGCTAATAAATTGAACATTATTTAAAAATTATTTTATCATTTCTACTCAATAATTATTCCTGATTTTTTAAAAAGATCGTTTGTTATTTTTTGCGTTTCTAAAAAATCTTTATCGTTAAGACTTGAAAAAACGACCAATACCACATCTATGCCGTTTTTAAAACCGTCTAAATTTTTTTTAACAATTTCCCTTAATCTTCTTTTAATTTTATTTCTTATAACGGCTTTTTTGGACACTTTTTGGGAAACTACAAAGCCAAAACGGCTTGCATCAATATTATTTTTAACTATTTTTATCGCTAAAAAATTATTTTTAAAGCCGCTCCCCTCCTTAAAAACTCTGTCAAAATCTTTCTTATTTTTAAGTCTGTTAATTTTTGGCAGCATATAAACTAAATTATTATACGCTTAATTTTTTTCTTCCTTTTCTTCTTCTTTTTTTAATGACATTTATTCCTGTTTTTGTTTTTTTCCTTTTCATAAAACCATGGGTTCTTGCTCTTTTTTTCTTTTTTGGTTTATAAGTAAAGCTCATAAGATTGTGCTTGTATTAATTTTAGTATAATATACTAGTATATAATAAAAAACTGCCTTAGTCAAATATATAAATTATTAAAATTATAATTTAATTTATATAATTTTCTTGATTTGTATTGTGCGTCTAAGCAGAATTTTAAAACACAAGTTATCCACAGTTTAATAACATATATGTTCTTTTTGTTTTAGTTTGACAAACATCGAAAGAAAACTGAAAATAGAACATTAGTCGCTATTTTTTAAAAGAATATAAAAACATAGAGTTATAAACATGAACGTGAATAAAAATGATCTCTGGCAATCGGTTTTAGCGCAGATGCAATTTCATATTTCAAAGGCTAACTTTGCCACATGGTTTCAAAACACTGAAATTATATCAATAAAAGATGAAAAGGCTATAATTTCAGTTCCTAATGCTTTTTCTAAAGAGTGGCTAAGCAATAAATATAACAAACTGATTTTAAAAACTTTATACGACATAGACGATAAAATAAAAGAGTTAGAATTTGTGATAAAACCGCAGTCAGCCATGTCGGCTACGACAAAAATGCCGCCTGACAACGAAAAAATAGAAACTGAACAATTAAAATTTGATGAATTTAAAATTAACAAAGATACTAATTTAAATCCTCGCTATACTTTTGACAATTTTGTGGTAGGATCTTTTAATGAATTGGCTCATGCAGCCGCTCTTGCTGTCTCAGAAAACCCCGGCGTTACTTATAATCCTTTATTTATTTACGGCGGAGTGGGATTAGGAAAAACCCATTTAATACAATCTATAGGCAATAAAATTTCCGATAGCCCAAAAAGAAAAAAAGTAAAATATATTTCTTCAGAAAAGTTTGTTTCTGGCATTGTTTCTGCTATAAGATCTAATAATATAGAAAGTTTTAAATCAAACCTATCATCTATTGATGTTTTAATTATTGACGATGTCCAATTTTTGGCTGGAAAAAATAAAACGCAGGAAGAATTTTTTCATGCGTTTAATTCCTTGTATGAAAAAAATAAACAAATTGTACTATCATCAGATAGGCCGCCAAATGCCATACCAGAATTAGAAGAAAGATTAAGATCCAGGTTTGAGGGAGGAATGATAGCAGATGTTAGCCTTCCTGATTATGAAACAAGATTAGTTATTTTAAAAACAAAGCTCCAAAAAAAAAACATAGAACTGCCAGACGATGTTTTAGAATATATAGCCAGTAATGTTAAAAAAAATATAAGAGAGCTAGAGGGAGCTTTAAATAGATTGTTAATTTATAATAAAATTAACAATAATATACCCAGCGTAGAAACAGCAAAAAAACTTTTAAAAGGATTTGTTTTTTCTCCATTTGATGTGGCAAATTATAAAAAAATAATTGAAACTGTTGCTAAATTTTATAATTTAGAAGAAAAAAATCTTTTTGACCCGACAAGGCGAAAAGAAATTGTAAGACCAAGGCAAGTCGCTATGTTTTTAATAAGAAGAGAATTAAAATATTCCTTTCCTGCTATTGCAAGAAAATTTGGGGGAAAAGACCACACAACTGCAATTTATGCATATAAAAAAATACTTTTAGAAAGCGAAGAAAACAATAAATTAACCGAAGAATTAAACTTAATAAAACAGAGGATATATAGTGGATAAAAAGTATTTAAAACATGAATTAAACAACGATTAAAAAATAAATAAAAGTTATAGTAAAAATTTACACTATTTATACCCCTGTTTTTTACACAGTATCTCCACATAAAAATACAATAAAAATTTAAAACCAAATTACTCTTATAATTTTTTAGAGAAAAACCAAAAAAATCATCTCCTTAATAACAATAAAATTATATATAATATTAATTAATTATGAAGATAGAAGTTTTAAAAGAAAATTTAAAAACAGGATTAAGTATTTCAGAAAAAACAATTGGTAAAAATTTATCTTTGCCAATTTTGGATAATGTTTTAATAAGCACAGAAGATAATTTTTTAAGTTTAAGTTCTACAGATTTAGAAACGGCTATTAAATTATGGATTTTAGTTAAAATCATAAAAAAAGGAAAAGTTGCAGTGCCTGCAAAATTTCTTTCTAGTTATATTTCTACTCTTCCAAACGAAAAAATAACATTAGAGGCAAATGGGCAAAATTTACATATTGACTGTAAAAATTTTAAAACTCAAGTACAAGGGTATAATCCAGAAGAGTTTCCAATTATTCCTGAATTTAAAAACCTTGAATATATAGAAATAGATAATAAGAAATTTTGCCAAGGACTTTCTCAAATAGTGGATGTTGCTTCTTTATCCCAAACAAGGCCTGAAATTTCTGGTATTTATTTTGTTTTTTCTAAAAATTTAGTTAAAATGGTGGCAACCGACAGTTTTAGACTAGCGGAAAAAACCATTAATTTAGAGTCTTCCGTAAAAAAAGATTATTCTTTTATTCTTCCTCAAAAACCAGCAAAAGAAATAATAAATATATTAGCAGAAAAAGAGGGAATTATTAAAATATATTTTTCCCCAAACCAAATATTATTTGAGTTTCCAATGAAAGAAATGCCTCATCCCCAAATACAAATTACTTCGCGGTTAATTGAGGGAGAATATCCAGATTATCAAGAAATTATACCTAAAAAATTTAAAACGCAGGTTACCTTAAAGAGAGATGAATTTTTAAATCAGATTAAAACAGCTTCCCTGTTTTCTGGAAAAATTAATGAGGTAAAAATTACCATAAATGCTGAAAAAAAAGAAATAGAGATATTTGCAAAAAGCCCAGATCTTGGCGAAAATAAATCAATTATTACAGGAAAAATAGATGGAGAATCAATAGAGGCTTCTTTTAATCATAAATTTTTAACAGACGGACTATTAAATATAAAAAGCTCAGAAATAACATTTAATTTAAGCAAAGAAGAGGGCGCGTGTATTTTAAGGCCTGTAGGTGATGCAAGTTATATTTATGTGGTTATGCCTATAAAGTCTACATAAAAATATTTAATAAAAAACAAAAAACCGGAAAAACCGGTTTTTTGTTTTTTATATTCCAGTGGCAAGCCAATTTTTAATTCCCTGCTGCCAATAATTATATTGCGGATCTGCGCTTGGATTTTGAGGCGGAGGCCCCAATGGATCGTCTTTATTTATATAAAATAAAATAGTATTAGTGTCGTTAGAATTTAATTGGCCTAATAAAGCGGGGCTTCTATTTGTTATATTATCAGGAGAGTTAAAATTTTCTGATGGATGATTTTCAACTATTTTTTCCATGACTTTTCTCCACATTGGGGCTGCCAATCCCACGCCGGCATCTTTTGTCGGAGAATTATCGCTGTTTCCAACCCATACTCCCACAACTGCGAAGGGAGTATATCCCATTGTCCAGCCGTCTTTTAAATTTGAGGTTGTACCTGTTTTAGCAGCAACTTGGTAATTTGAAAAATAAAGAGCAGAATTGGCGCCAAAAACAGGCGCCCTTGCGTTATTATCTGATAAAATACTATTTATTTGCCTTGCAATTTGCGTATCTAAAACCTTAGTAGATTGCTTGTTTTTTTGCTCAATAATATTGCCATTGCTGTCTTCTATTTTTAATATGCTTGATGGTGAAGTTAGAGAGCCTTCTGTCGCAAAAACACCATAAGCAGAGGTTAGTTCTAATAAATTTACTTCTCCTCCGCCCAACACTAATGATAAGCCATAACGATCTGGATTATTTAAGGTTGTCATTCCAAAATCCTGTGCTGTTTTTAAGGTTTCTTTAAGCCCTGCTAAATATAATAATTTTACTGATGGAAGGTTTAAAGATTGGGCTAAAGATTGTCTTATAGTAACTTTTCCTCTGTAAGTGCCATCATAATTTTGAGGGTGGTAGCATTCTAACCCATACATATCTGTTTGTTGGCCTCCATCGGGGCTGCAGCTGGGGTTAAATTCAGTTTTTGCGTCCCATAGCACTGTATCTGGGGTAAAACCTTTTTCAAGCGCTGTAGCGTAAACAAATGGCTTAAAAGATGATCCCGGCTGCCTTTGCCCCATAGTTGCCACGTCATATTTTGGATCAAATAAACAGCTTCCTGCGGGCTTTTCGTCACATCCTAAAGGATAAGGTTTTTCAGAATAATTTTTTGATCCAATCAGCGCTAGTATCTCGCCTGTTTTAGGATCAAGAACTACCATAGCCGTGTTGTTTGCATTTTTACTTTTATTAGTTTTTTCTGCATCTTTTACAACTTGTTCTGCATATTGTTGTATATCCCAGTCTATTGTTGTATAAACTCTTAACCCTTTTTCCTTCAAATAATCTTCACCATATTTTTCGTCTAAATATTTTTGTATATACATTACAAAATGAGGAGCTTTTATATTAGTTGTGTCTTCTGAAAAAACTATTTTTTCAGCTTTTGATTTTTCCATTTGGTCTTTTGTTAAATATCCTGCTTTCTGCATTTTTTCCAAAACATAATCTTTTCTTTTTAAAAGCTCGTTTTTATTAGGGCCGTATGGAGAAAGATAGCTTGGGGCTGGAAGCAATGCCGTTAAAGTTGCGGCTTCCGCTATAGAAACATCAGATGCTGGCTTATTAAAATACGTTTGGCTGGCCGATTCAACTCCATAAGTGTTTTGCCCAAAAGGCACTGCATTTAAATACCAATTAAAAATTTGATCTTTTGAATATTTTCTTTCTAACTCTATGCTCAAAACAATTTCTCTGACTTTTCTTGATATGCTTTTTTGGCCAGTTAAATAAACAGATCTTATTAGTTGTTGTGTTATTGTAGATCCCCCTTGGCCCATAGATTGCAGCTTTAAATCAATTAATATGGCTCTGAATATTCCTTCAAAATCTATTCCGCCGTGCTGATAAAACCTAACGTCTTCTGAAGCTAAAACGGAATGCTTTAAATTATCTGAAATTTTATCAAATGCAACAATTTCTCTTTTTTCTTCGCCATAAATGTCGTACAAAAGAACCTTGCCAGTTCTGTCATAAATTTTAGTGGATTGTATAAACGGGGTTTCGGTAAATTTTTCTGGTTGAGGCAGGTTATAGGTATAATAAAAAAACAGCAATAAAATAAAACCTAAAAAAGCTAAAAACAAATAAGACAGGTATTCCCCTATCTTAATTGCTATTTTTAATCTTTTGTCTTTAATGTTTTTAATCTTTTTAAACATATATTTTTGTATATAATTTAAAGATATAATACCATAAAATCGCCATTTTTACAAATAAAAACCCTGCTTTAAGTTGAAGCAGGGTTTTTATTTATTTATTTTTTACTCTTCTTCCTCTTCCATAGTGTCGCCGTCATCATCTGGTGTTTCTTCTTTTTCATCATCATCGCCGTCATCCCAATTATCTTCATCTAAATCATCTTCTTGATTTATAAGCTTGGTTAAAAATTCCTCTTCCATTTTTTTATTTTTTTAATTATATTTTATTATCCTTTAATTATAATTAATCTTATTATATTTTTTCATAAATTATTGTCAACCCCATTAAAGTTATATTCTGTGGAAAACTTTTTTATAGACAGTTATAGTTATTAAGCGAGGCGCAAATTGCTATACCTAATGCATCAAAGGCATCATCTTTTTTTCTATTATTTTTTTTAAAATTAAAGCCATCTATATCAATAATTTTTTTTATCATCTCTTTAACCTGTTTTTTTTCTGCCCTGCCATACCCAACAATAGCCATTTTTACCTGCAATGGAGTAAATTCTATAACTGGCAATTTTTTTTCTTCAGCCGCAAGCAATATTACACCTTTTGTTTGGCTAACAGGCATTGCTGTTTTAAAATTTTTAAAGAAAAATAATTTTTCTATAGACATTAAATTTGGATTATGCTTTTCTATCAGTTTTGTAATTTCTTTGTGGATTTTTTTTAATCTTTCTCCGGTGGTTGCAAATTGTTCTGTTATTATGCAGCCGAAATCAATAACTTCAAGACATGGATTTTTGCCTTTTTGTTTTTTAATAATAGCGTATCCTACCACCACCGATCCCGGGTCTATACCTAAAATTATCATTTAGTTTTTTAAATTAGAGTAAATGTCATTTATTGCATCGTTTTCATCTAGGGTTTCAAAGAGCTTTTGGGCTTGCTCTTTTTCTTTTTCTGAAAGTTCAACTTCTTCTTTGGCAACAAAATCTAAAGATGCAGAATCAATTTTTATGCCTTTTTCTTCCAAGGATTTTTTTATTTTTTCCAAGTCTTCAGGCTTTGTATATATTTCAAGTTCGTCGCCTTTCCACTTTATATCATCTGCCCCAGCTTCTATTGCTAAAAGTTCCAAGTCTTCTTTTGCCTTATCATTTTTGCTAATAATTACAGCTCCCTTTTTTTCAAACATCCATCTTACAGCTCCTTCGCCTGCCATTTTCCCGTTATTTTGGTTTAAAATAGATTTTATTTCTCCTAAAGTTCTGTTTGTATTATCTGTAATGCCGTTAATTATTAAAGCAATTCCTCCTGGTCCAAATCCCTCAAAAGAGACTTCCTCTAAAGTTTCGCCCGCCAACTCCCCCGTGCCTTTTTTGATTGCCCGTTCAATATTTTCTTTGGGCATATTCATATTTTTAGCTTGTTCAATTACAGCCTTAAGTTTGGCATTTTTAAATGGATCTCCTGATCCCCCTCCGTCTTTGACAGCTATTGTGATTAATCTGCCATACTTAGAATATATTTTCCCTTTTTTGGCGTCATTGGCCATTTTTGTGGCCATAATTGTTTTTGCATGAGAATGTCCTGACATATTAAATGTTAAGTTTAAATTTAATTAATAATACAATTATTGCTGAAATTATAGTTATTATTAAAGCTGTTAAAAATAAAAACCAAGGATTTATTCTATTAGAAGAATATTCATTGCCAACTTGGTTTGTCGCGTCGTTAATGCTTGCCACATTAAAATTTTTGTCAACTTTATTACTATTACCAGATTTTTTAGGATTAGACAAGGTCTCTGAAGTAATAATGTTCGCAGTTCCCTGGGTAGGGGTTTTGCTCCATTGCCAGTTGCCAGAGGTTTTATTATATGATTGGCCAAGAGGGGCTTTTGTATATGAAACTGTGCTAATAATTTTATTATCTGGCGATTGAAGCTCTATGCTGTCTGCATCATTATTTAATATGATTTTTGTTTCAGGCCTTTTAAAAACTAAAAATCCGCCAGCTAAAATTTTTGTGTCTTTTAAAATTGTAAAAGTTGCGGCAGTGCCAACAGCGTCTTTTATTTTCCAGCCAGACAAATCAACTTCAAAATTGTTTGCATTATATAATTCAATCCATTCATTTGTTTCGTCGGCTCCCTCTGGCGAAGGAAAAATTTCATTTATAAAAATTCCAAATGGATAAATAATCGGTTTCGCAATGGTTATTTTTTGTTCATTAGGATTTTGAATTTGATTGAGGGCTGGCAATTGAGAATTAGAAATTTCTTGCGCTATCTCGCAACCAACACAGGCTAGTCCCTGGTCTTTTATTTTTTGTAAATTTTTTTCTCCAATTCCTTTCACTTTTAATAGGTCGTCAACCGAAGAAAAAGGCCTTGCATCAATTATTCTTTGCGCCAATGCCGGCCCTATTCCTGTTATTTTATCTAATTGTGCCAATGAGGCGGTATTTATTTCCACCTTATCTTCCGCCAAAACAGAAACAGAAAACAGTATTAAAAATGATAAAAGTAAAATTTTTTTCATTTAAGGCTATATCAGTGAACTCTGATTATTTTTTGGCTTAAGGCCAAAATGTTCATAGGCAAGTTTTGATGCAACTCTGCCTTTAGGAGTTCTCTCAATAAAACCGCATTGCATTAAGTACGGCTCATAAATGTCTAAAATAGAATCTTCTTCTTCCATTGCAGCCGCTGCTAAAGACTGAAGGCCAACCGGCCCGCCGTTAAATTTTTCTATTAAAGCTTTTAATATAGATCTGTCGCTTGGGTCTAGGCCCATTTTGTCTACCTCTAAAGAATCCAGAGCGTCGTTTGCAATTTCTTTTGTAATAAATCCCGTGCCTTTAACTTCTGCAAAATCTCGAACTCTTTTGAAAAGGCGGTTGGCAACCCTTGGAGTAAAGCGAGACCTTTTTGCTATAATTTTTACAGCTTCTGGGTCAATTTTTACATTTAAAATATTACTTGACCTTTCAATTATTTTTTCAATGTCTTTTGATTCGTAAAAATTTAATTGAAAAGTTGCCCCAAAGCGATTTCGTAATGGAGCCGATAACAGCCCTGGTCTTGTTGTGGCCCCAATCATTGTAAAATGAGGTAATTTTAATTCCATTGTGCGCGCCATAGGGCCTTTGCCTAAAATTAAATTAAGCTTATATTCTTCCATGGCAGGATATAAATATTCTTCAACTGTTTTGTTTATTCTATGTATTTCATCTAAAAATAAAACATCGCCTTCTGATAAATTAGTTAAAATTGCCGCTAAATCTCCAGCTCTTTCTATAGCAGGGCCCGAAGTTACCCGAATAGATTTGCCCATTTCATTGGCAACTAAATATGCCAGCGTAGTTTTTCCTAATCCAGAGTTTCCATAAAACAATAAATGATCAGGTGATTGGCTTCTTTGCTTTGCAGCTGTTATTATTATTCTTATATTTTCTTTGATTTTTTCCTGTCCAACATATTCTTGCCAGTTTTTTGGCCTTAAAGCAGAATCTAACGCATTGTCATCAGTATTTATTTTTTCTGGTAAAACTCTTGACATAAGCTTTATAAGGTGATATAATTAAATTTATTGATATACTAAATGCGAAAATCCCTAATGAATTTATTCTAATGCTTATTCGTATTATAGTATAGTTTAAATTTTAATAAAACAGCTCTGGAGTTGGAGGTTTTATATGGGTTTGTCTTAGTTTACGGATAATCTTGCTTTGGCTCGATTATTCCTCAGACAAACTTTTACTTATGTCCCAGACATAAAGACACCTCCAACTCCAGAGCTGTTTTTATTTTGAAGATTCTATAACTTCTTCGTCTTCTTCAACAACCCTCAAAACTTCTTCCAATGTTGTATCTCCTAAAACAACATCAATTAAACCCGACTGATACATTGTTACCATACCTTTTTTTATAGCTAACTCTCTGATTGATGAAACTGGCGGATTGGTTAAAATAAATTTTTCCATTTGTGAGTCAACCAAAAATACTTCAAATAATCCTTGCCTTCCTTTATATCCTGTAAAATTGCATACCTCGCATCCTTTTTCTTTTACTTTCGCAATTTGTATTTTATTTAAGTCGGGGAGACTAATGTCTTTTGATAAGGTTTTTAACCCTTTTTTTATTTCAGATAATTCGTTTGCAGTTGGTTTTGCCAAGGTTGAGCATTTTTTACATACTTTTCTTACTAATCGCTGGGCTACTGTCATTTTTAATCCAGATGCAATTGATGACGGGTCTGTGCCTAAGTCCACAAGCCTTGGAATAGTGCCAGCAGCGTCGTTGGTATGTAAAGTTGATAATACCAAGTGGCCGGTTAAAGCCGCTTGCAGGGCTATTTTTGCTGTTTCAAGGTCTCTAATTTCACCAACCAATATAACATCTGGGTCTTGCCTTACTATTGACCTTAGGCCGTCTGAAAAGTCATATCCTTTTTCAGGGGCAACCTGCGTTTGAGAAACTCCTTTTAAATGATATTCGATAGGGTCTTCAATTGTGATAATTTTAATTTCTGGATTTTGGATTTTCATTAAAAAAGCATAAAGCGTTGTTGTTTTTCCAGATCCTGTGGGGCCTGTAACAATTATCATTCCGTTTGGCTTTTCAATTTCCTTTTGAAAAATTTTATACAAATCTTTTCTTAACCCTAAAGAATCCAGCCCAATTAAATTTTTTGGATTTAAAATTCTCATTACAATTGATTCGCCGTATTCAGCTGGTAAGCTGGAAGTTCTTATTTCTATTAACGAACCCTCTGTTTCTATGGTAAATCTTCCGTCTTGCGGCTTATCAGTAATATTTAATTTTAACCTTGAGGTGAGTTTTAACCTTGAAATTAAGCTGTGATATATTTTTTCGTCAAAAAAAACAACGTCCTGTAAGACGCCGTCTAACCTTATTCTTAATCTTGATTTGTCTCCTTGAGGCTCTATATGTATATCAGAAGCATCAAGCGCTATGGCTCCAAATAAAATAACATCTAAAAGATTTGTGGTATTTTGCGTTATATATTCTTCTATCTTTGCTTTAAAACTGGAAATATGTTTAACATCTTTTTTTACTTCAGCGATGACATCTTTTGAAATAATTATGGCTCCTAGCAGTTTTTTCTTTGTTTCATCCATTTTTATTAAATATATTATTTTTTATTTCTTTTAGATCGGCTCCAATTTTCATTAAGAGCCCTGCAGTTTCAAAAACCTCTTGGGTTGTTTTTAAATTTCCAAAGTTTTCTGTGTAAATTACCAGTCCTGCTAAAAAACAATTAGCGGATTGTTTTTTTATAGATTCAACATGAGGATTTTTTACAAGGCCTAATGCTATTTCCGACAAAGAAGAATCTTTTATTATATTTATTTTACCAAAGTTTTGGTTTTCTTGCACTGAGTTCAACGAAGTGTTGTCTATATTTAAAATAGGAGAATCCAGCAAAAACCCATAAGAGTTAAGCTTGCCGGCCAACTCGGTTTTAAAATCTTTTATTCCTAAAGTTATTGTAAGGTCTGGCTTACTTTCTGAAAAATAAAATGAAAGGCTTTCTTTTTTAATATTTCCCTTATCAACCATTAAGTGAATTTTTAACCCTTCTTCATTTTTTTCATAGTAAACCTGAGAGATTTCAGCTGTTTTTTGAGGAATTGAAATCACAAAGTTTTTTGGATATGAAATATAGTCCAGGCTGGGTAGTAAAAATTGGAATTTTTCTGGAAATTCTTCTATTATTAAGTTTACATTTTTATTTAATTCTTTTAAAGTATAAAAAAGAGCTAAAGCAGCTGGAATGCTTTCGCCATTTGGGTTATCATTCGGAATAATGCAAATATTTTTTGCTTCAGAAATTAATTGTTTTGCTTCTTGTGGTATTTCCATAATTAATATACCCTATTCGATTTTAAAAAATAAGTCAATTGTGAATTATGAGAAATAAAATCATAACAAAAAGTTTTAAAGAAACTCAAAAAATCGGCCAGGAATTGGCAAAGGATGTCCTTCGGCAAGCTCAGGACAAAAACAACAAGCAAGCTGTTGTTTTAGGTTTAAGCGGAAATCTTGGAGGCGGTAAAACAACTTTTTTGCAGGGTTTTGCAAAAGGATTGGGAATTAAAGAAAAAATATTAAGCCCAACTTTTGTAATACAAAAAAGATTTTTACTAAAAAACAAAAAATTTAAAAACTTTTATCATATTGATTGCTATCGCCTAAAAAATGAAAAAAATATTTTAGAATTAGGGTTTAAAGAAATAATAAAAAATGAAAAAAATATTATTGCTATTGAGTGGCCAGAAAAAATAAAAAAAGTTTTGCCTAAAAATTACATAAAAATAAATTTTAAATTTACCAGCGAAAATACAAGAGAAATTAGTTTTTTAATGTGATATAATATATATAATGGAAGATAAAAAAAGATTAATAATTATTGATTCTAATGCCCTGTTGCACAGGGCATTTCATGCTTTGCCACCCTTAACAAATAAAAAAGGCGAAGCGACCGGAGCTGTTTATGGCTATTTATTAATTTTATTCAAAGCAATAAAAGATTTAAAAGCAAGCTATATTGTTGCCTGTTTTGACACTAAGGCAAAAACTTTTCGCCACGAAGAGTTTAAAGAATATAAGGCGCATAGAGTTGCCACGCCCGACGGCATAATTTCACAAATACCAATGGCAAAAAAAGTTTTAGAAGCTTTTAAAGTCCCTGTTTTCGCAAAAGACGGGTTTGAGGCAGATGATTTAATTGCAACAATAGCAACAGAGTCTGCTAAAAAAGATAATTTAGAAGTTTTTATTTTAAGCGGAGATTTGGATAATTTACAGCTTGTTTCAGATAAAATAAAGGTTTATACTTTAGGTAAGGGAATAAAAGATACCGTAGTTTATGATAGGAATAAAGTTGTGGAGCGCTTTGGAGTAGAGCCTTTGCAAATGAATGATTTTAAAGCCTTAACAGGAGATGCTTCAGATAACGTTCCAGGGGTTCCTGGCATTGGTAAAACAACTGCGGCAGACTTAATACAAAGATACGGCAATATTAAAAATTTATATGATGAACTTTCAACAGATACAGCTGTTTTAAAACCAAAAATAAAAGAAGCCCTAAAAAACAACAAAGAATCGGCATTTCTTTCGCTTTCGTTGGTAGAAACAAAAAAAGATGTTGACATAGATTTTAGAATTGAGGATTGTGAGTTTGGAAAATTTGATTTTAAAGAAGTTGAAAATATTTTTAGAGAATTAGATTTTAATACTTTAATTGATCGTTTAAAATCAATAACAAACAGTAATTATTAATTATATAAATAAAATATGACGAAAATTACATCAAGAGTGGCGGTGCCAATAATACTCGCAGGATTATTTGCGATTGTTTCTTTAATAGCCATAGAATACGACAAATTAGATGCTAACTTTTATATAGTTTTTTCTTTTTTGGCAATTTATTTATTTTTATTTGGTTTTGCTATTGGAGAAAGAGTTTCTCTTCCTGTAAAAAAAATATTGCAAAGAGCGACAGAATTAAGTGAAGGAGATTTAAAATCTAGAATTTATTTGGGGGATAAAGACGAACTTGGAGAATTGGCTAAAGTTTTTAATAAAATAGCAGAAGAGCTTGAAAATAGCCGCCTTAATGCTGAAAAAACAGAGAACTCAGTTGATATAAAAGTAAAAGCAAGAACAGAATCTTTAGAGGAAACAATAAAAGCATTAGAACAAAAAGTCAGAAATAGAGCGTTAGAACTTGAAAAAATAATATACGAATCCAAAAAGATGCAGGAAATATCAAGCAAAAAAGAGTTAGAGGCAGGAGAACTGAAAAAAGAACTTTTGACTTTAAAGGGAAAAGTAAAAAAATATAAATCTAAAAAAAGCTCGGAAGGCGAAGCCGTTGAGCAATAAAACATTAGTAAAAAAATGCCAGAACTTCCGGAAGTTCAAACAACAGTAGATGGTTTAAAAAAGAAGGTCCTAAAAAGGACCTTTATTGATGCGTGGTCAGATTGGGAAAAAATAATTAAAAAACCAGATAATTTTGAAATTTTCAGAAAAAATATTAAGGGCAAAAAAATAGAAAAAATATGGCGCAGGGCAAAAAATATTATTTTTGACTTATCAGATGGGCCTGCCCTGAGCCGAGCCGAAGGGTATTCGCTTTTAGTGCACCAAAAAATGACAGGCCATTTGCTTTATGGAGTGTGGAATAAAAAAGATAAAACATGGCTGCCTTCAGAAAAAGGCCCCTTAAATGACCCGATGAACCGTTTTATTCATTTAATAGTTTTTTTAGATAACAAAAAAATGATTGCCTTGTCTGACACAAGAAAATTTGCAAAAGTTGAATTATGGAAAACAGAAGCTTTATTAAAAGAGTTTGAAAAATTAGGGCCAGAGCCGCTGGACAAAAATTTTACTTTTCAAAAATTTAAAGATATATTAAAAAACAAAAAAGGCCCGTCTGCCGTCAGGCGAGGCAAAATAAAGCAGGTTTTAATGAATCCAGAAATAATTGCAGGAATTGGAAATATTTATTCTTCTGAAGCATTGTGGCATGCAAAGGTGCACCCCCAAAAAGAAACACAAAAATTAAACGAAAAAGAATTAAAAAATATTTATAATTCTATCAAAAAAGTTTTAGAGTTAGGCGTAAAGTTGGGCGGCGAAAGCTTTTCAGATTACAGAAAGCCAGACGGCAGCAAAGGAAATTTTGATACAGAAAGAAAGGCATATAAAAGAGAGGGTCAAAATTGCAGCCGATGCAAAACAAAAATTCAAAGAATAAAATTTGGCGGCAGGAGCGCCTTTTTCTGCCCCCACTGCCAACCCTTCGACTAGCTCAGGGTTGCGCTGAATTAACTGAAGCGCAAAAATTATGATTATATTTTTATACGGGGAAGATTCTTATAGGTCAAAGAAAAAATTAGAAGAGATAATTTTAGGCTATAAAAAAGTCCATAAATCAGGATTAAATTTGGCTTATATTGATACTGCCAAAACAGACTTTAATGATTTTTACAGCAATTTTAAAATTTCTTCAATGTTTGCTGAAAAAAAACTTATAGTTTTAAGGAATGTTTTTTTAAACGCAAAATTTCAGGAAGATTTTTTAGAGAATGTAAAAACTTTAGAAAAAATTGAAGATATAATTATTGTTTTTGAAGACGAGGCGGTTGACGCAAGAAAAAAGCTTTTTAAAACTTTTAAAAAAGAAACAAAATGCCAGGAGTTTTCGTGCCTTTCGGGGTTAAGCCTTAGAAAGTGGATAAAAGAGAAATTTGAAGAAAACAAAGCAAAAATTAACCCAGACGCAGAAGACTTGCTTTTAGCTTTTGCGGGAAACGACCTTTGGCAGCTATCAAACGAAATAAATAAATTGTCAGATTACAAAAGAAACTCTGTTGTAAAAAAAGAAGATGTTGAGTTGTTAGTAAGGCCTAAACTGGAAAATGATATTTTCAAAACAATTGAGGCTATTGCCCAAAAGAATAAAAAACAAGCTTTGTCTTTATTGCATAAGCATCTTGAAAATGGAGATAATACACTTTATTTGCTTTCAATGATCGCCTATCAATTTAAAAATCTTTTGATAATAAAAGATTTAATTGAAAAGCGCTCGCCCTATGGCGTTATTTTAAAAAACAGCGGTCTTCATCCATTTGTGGTTAAAAAAACTTATTATTTGTGCAGCCAGTTTACCTTTGCTGAACTAAAAAAAATCTACCAGAAGATTTTTCAAGTAGATTCAGATATTAAAACAGGAAAAATAGATTCAGAACTCGCTTTAGATTTATTGGTTTCTGGAATTTAAAATTATTTTTTATTTTTTTCTATTAATTTTGTCAGCCTGGATTTTTTTCTTGAGGCGGCATTCTTTTTTATAACTCCCCTTTTTGCCGCTTTGTCTAGAATAGAGTAAATTGCCGATAACATTTTTTTTGCTTCACCAACCTTTTTTTCTAAAACTAAACTGCGAGCCTCTTTAATGAGGCTTTTCATTTTGTCTTTGTAAACGATATTTTGCTCTTTTCGCCTTGCATTTTGGCGAATAGCTTTTTTAGCTGATTTTGTTATAGCCATATTTGTTGTTTTTTATATAAAATGAGTATATCACGTAATTATTATTTTTGCAATAGTTAAAGCCCTATGGTATATTGTAAAAACGGTTTTTGCCTGCCTGCGTAGGCGGGTTTTGTACTTTGACATCAAAAGAGGTGAAGAAATGGCTGATAATTGCAAAAAAAATGATTGGAAATTGATAAGAATTATTGTTCCTGCGTCTAAGAGAGAGAATATATATAGCAGATCGTTAAAGATTACTACGTGTTTAGCGGCTGTGATTATGGCAACCGTTATTAACAAAATTTGGGGGTGGAGAGTTGAGATAATAGATGAAAATAATTTTAGGAGCGGCGCCCTAGATAAAAACGGCTTGCCAGACCACGAAGTCTTACAGAATGAAAATCCAGCTGTATTAGTTGGGTTTTACTGTGGGTTGAGCAGCCAGATTGATAGAGTTTGGGATTTAGCTAAGTTTTATAAAGGACAAGGAATAGCTACTATAGCAGGTTCTTGGCACGCCCACTATTTGCCAGAAGAAACTTTACGGCACGATATTGATTTGGTTGTGCATGGCGATGGAGAGCCTGTAATAGAAAAAATTATTTCTAACTTTAGCAATAAGTTGCCGTTGTGGCAGTCTATTCCTGGAGTTTCTTTTTTGAGAGATGGCAACATTTATCACAACTCTTTAGGTTTGCAAGAAATTCAAGGCATTCCAGATGAAGATGAGTCTTTAAATGGATTAATGAATCGGGCTCCTGATTTAAGCGATCTTCCCTATCCAGATTTTGGTTTGGTAAAGTTTGCAAAAATTAGAATGTACCCGATAGGCCGCATCAGGGGATGCAGTTTTAGGTGCGAATTTTGCAGCGTAAGAGGTTGCGCAAGATGGTCAAGCCCAGAATATTTATTTGAAACAGTTAACTTATTAGTCCAAACAAGAAGAGCAAGAGAATTTTTTATAGTTGACGACCGGTCTGAAGAAGATCTTGAAGGCACAATAAGATTCTTTGAAATGGTTGCCAAAAAGTATGGCAGCAAACTTAGTTTTATTGTGCAGGCAAGGCTTGCAGCTGCAGAAAATCCGGCTTTTCTTGAAGTAATGGAAAAGGCAGGAGTTAGGGTTGTTTGTATTGGGTATGAATCTCCTATACAAGAAGAATTAAAGGCAATGCACAAAGGAGTAGCGGCAGAAAAAATGCTGGAGTTAACTAAAATATGGCGGAAATATTTTAGGGTTCACGGAATGTTTATTATTGGTTTTCCGTTGCAAGATAACCAGCCATCTCCGCCAGCAATACAAATTTACAGAGCCTATAAAGGTTTTGTTAAAAAATCTCGTATAGATAGTGTTCAATTTCTTGTTGCAGGGCCAGTGCCAGGATCTGACCTTAGAAGAAGATTAAAAAAAGAGCAGAGACTGCCCCTGTCTAATGAAGATACGTACTTGTATGGCGATGGAAATTTTGTTTTATTCAAACCAATTGGCATAACTACAAAAGAACTGCAAAATACTGCCATGCGGTTAATGAAATGGTTTTATGGGCCGATGAACATTCCGAGATTTGTTTTTAGGCTCTTATCTTTTCCTTTTGACTGGTTAATAAGAGGATGGAAAAATTGGCACAAAGATTGGTGCAGAGATAAAATAAAATTTGGAGGCCACTATTTGTTAAAACAGTGGCATAAAAGAAAAGAAGCGGCAAAGCTTTTAGAAAAAATCGAAAGGCAATGCTAAACAATTACAGACGAACGAAAGTTCGTCTTTTTTATGTATACCTTTCTCTAAAACTACGGACGTTTCGTCCGTAGATACAGAGAGTATTTCCTAAATCTTCCCTCTTGGCGTAGAATGGAAAGCATATGGAAGTCAGAAGACAGTCTCACGCATTCTATCGTTGCCAATATCATATTGTTATCACAACCAGATACCGCCGTAAGATATTCAAGGGCGGTGTTAAGCCATACCTAAAACTCAAACTTCTCGAAATTAGAAAGTACTATCCGGACATAGAATACACTGAAACCAGCATTCAACCAGACCACGTCCATCTGGTTATGATAATACCTCCAAAATATTCAATTAGCACGATTGTCCAAACAATCAAACAAAACACGGCAAAATCATTGCGAGAGAAGTTTGAGTTTATGAAATACGTATTCTACGGACGAGGCGGTATCTGGTCAATCGGATACTTTGTTTCAACAATCGGGTTAGACGAGAAAACGGTTCAAGATTACGTGCGACGCCAAGAGCGGGAAGATTTAGGACAAGCGAAGCTTGAACTGAAATGATACTACGGGCGTAAGCCCGTAGAGTTTCATTATTTGACGCAATATTTAGCGAGTGGTAAAATTAAATAAGTTTAAATAATTTTTTTAAATATGGCTGAAATATTAAATAAAAAAGAATTGCCAGATCTTCCACCAATACCAGGAGAAGTAAATAAAGAAAAATTAGCAGAAGAGCTTATCGGATCACAAAATTCAAGAGAAAATAATCCAGTGATTTTTGAGTCATCTGAAAAAAAAGAAAAGGGAAAATATTCTCAAACAGAAGCTTATTTTACGGACGTATTGCAAGAAGCCAATGAAAGATTAGAAAAATTAAGCCATGAACCAAAAGACGAAGAAAAGAAGCAATTTGCAAAAGATGAATATAAATATATTTTAAATTTATTGCAAAAAATAGAGAGTGGAGATATTGAGGGCGCAAAAATATTTGTTAGTGGCAGATTAGAAATAAAAGAAAGGGAAATTGAGAACGGAAAAAAGAAAGAAAGCGATGAAGAATATAAAACTCTTTTAAAACTTGCCAAAGAACTCGGGATAGAAACAGCAATAGAGGAAAAAATTGAAGCAGCAGTTACTCCTATTAAATCGGCTGATACAATTAAGGACGATAATATTGAAACTGATTTAGCTATAGCAAAGAGGCATTTAGAAGAGCTATATGGTTCAGTAGAAAAACAAACAGAGATGAAACCAGAAACAGAGCCACTTGTTACAGAGTCGAGTCCAGAGGAAGAAAAAGAAAATTATGTAAAAGTTGTTGAAACGCCTGAGGGAAAAGAAATTCATATTACAGAAGAAGAGAAGCCAGTAGTACCAGTAGCAGAAAAAACTCCTGAACAAAAACGCGCTGATGCATGGGAAGTTTTGTCAGACCCTGAAGTTTTAAAAAGAAGCCCGCGCGAGGTGGTAAAATCATTTAGAATTGCCACCAAAGATGAATCGGGGAATCATAGGCATTTAGCAAGGGAAAGAAACGAGATGGCTTACAATAATTTAAGAGAAAGGGGTAAAATAATTATAAAGGGAAAAGAGGCAATAGAAAAAGCGAGGCAAAATATCATATTAAGAGAACGAAAAAAAATCAAAGAAGAAAGATATGTTGATGCATTATCAGCATGTTGCGACAGTCTTTCAGAAACAAGGCTTTCTAAGGCAGAAAAAAAAGAATATATAAAAGACGGCAATTTTGATAAAAAAAAATATGTTGAAGACAAAATAAAAAACCTTGGAATTTCAAATCATGCCTTTGCTGAAATGGTTTTAAATAGGCATATTGATTTTTTAAATATTAAAAACGGCTCATGGTTTTCTTCTGCAATAGAAATTCCAAATTATATTGTTGGCAAACAGGGAAAGCCAGTTCGCCTTGATAAAAAAGAATTTCAAGAATGGATTGTAAAAGAAGTTGAACCTCAAGCAGAAGGGTCAATTTTTCTGGAGGCAGAGAAAAGAGCAAACGAAGAAGTTATAAAAGGAAAAAAACGGGTAATAGCAGAAAAAAGCGCATGCGTAAAAAAAATAATTACCGAGCTTGTTGAAAATCATAATGCGCAGGGCTCGCCAAAACATGAAGAGATTGTAGAAAATAAAGTTGAGCAAAAAAATGAAGAAAAAAAGGAGCCTGCCAAATCTAACGGCCGGCGAAAAAGTTTTGCAGAATTAATGCAGGAAAGTAAAGATTTAATGAAAGAATATGTTGCCGCAGGTATAAAAAACGGCCCAGAATTCAAAAAAAGGTGGGATAAATTAAAGGAACAACTTGAAATAGCCAAAAAAAGAGAGGATCAAGAAGGGCAGACAGAATTAAAACGAAAAATCGCAGAAGGAAGGAAAAAATTAGCGGAAGAAGAGAAAAAAATTGAACAAGAATTGGCTGAAAATATTAGAAAACTTAATGAAAAAACGAAGAAAAATTTAGAAGAGATTGGTAAACAAAGAGATGAAAAAATTGCTAAGCTGAGGCGTAAAAAATAATATAAAAATAATATAAAAAAAGAGAGCTGGAGTTAAAAACTTCAGCTCTTTGCGTCTTTCCTGTTTCCGACGGCTTCGGAAGGGTGCGCTATTTGCCAGTCGTGGCTGGGTTTTTTGGCGCTGGAAAAAGCTCTTTGAACTTTTCCTTTTCCATTACCGGAATTTCCTTGATGCCCAGGGGCTGGGAAATTTCCGCATAATAGAGTTTACCGCTGCTGTCTTCTGCAAGCAGAAAGGTTTTTCCATCCTTAGTTGAACCTTCCCACCTCACGTGGTAGAAATACTCCTCTTTGGGAGTAACATCAGGTGCAGCTTTTACACGCCCTTTAGCTATTAAAAACGAACCAAAAATAAAAAAGAAACAACATAAACCCAATACCACTCCCACTAGCCACGATCTAACATGGCGGTTGGTGCCGAGAATAAACGTTGTCACGGCAAACAAAACAGCCAACAGATACACCAGTAAACCAATAAATACTAATTCGTTCATCTTTCAGCTCTCCTCAACAAAATAGTAGGAACTTTTTTGGCGCAACACAATATTGCGTTCTTTATTTATATTATCATATTATTAGGTTCTTGTCAATAGGCGGTGGTAATCTACACAGACATATGGCGGTTTTTGCCCCTACCCTGTAAGGTGGAAGC